>CAUWNL010000010.1:0-53545 GCA_963559995.1 uncultured Sarcina sp. | reverse complement strand
TTATAAATTTAATTAATATAATAAAAATTAAAAATGAGCCTTATATGAAAAGTTCATTTTTTATAACTTAAAACTATTTAAGGCAATATTAATTATATTTTTTAACAAATTCACACTTTAAAGCCATAGCTCCAAATCCGATAGTTAAGTAGATTCTTCGTTTATATACTATTTTTAGTTTTATATAGTAATTATTTTGATTACAAAATATATAAGTGTATGTCATTATATAGTTTTCTTATTTTCAAATATTATAAAATTAAAAGGCTAATGATAGATTACCACTAGCCCTTAAAATATAATATTATTTTTTACTTTAAGACTTTAAGGCTTATATGTTTTAATTAAATACTTAATACATTACTAAAAACTAATTAAAGTATTGTAATATTAAGTTTCTTCCTGTATTTTAGTAACTTCCTCTAACTTAAATTGTAATAACATTTGCATTTTTATAATATTTACTAATGTATCCTTTACTGATTCATTTACACTAATTAAATCTTCAGCATTTCCTGCAATTTGTAATGCTCTTTGAATTTTTTCTCCTTCTGCATTTATTATATGTGCAAGTCCTGTTTCTTCTAGAGCTATTGATTCAATTATATCTGCTATAGCTTGTTCTTTATCTATGCAATTTTGAGGTCTTTCAATTTTTGGTGCTGACATCTAAAATCCTCCCCTATTCTTACTTATCTTCCTTTTGAGCTGTCTGTCTTGTTGTTTCACACCCATTTAATTTAGTTACTTCTTCTAATTTAAACTGTAACAACATTTGCATTTTTATAATATTTACTATAGTATCTTTTACCGATTCATTTACATCTATTAAATCATCAGTAGTATCTGCAATTTCTAATGCTCTTTGAATTTTTTCTCCTTCTGCATTTATTATATGTGCAAGTCCTGTTTCTTCTAGAGCTATTGATTCAATTATATCTGCTATAGCTTGATCCCTATCTACAGAATTTTTAGGTCTTTCAATTTTTGGTGCTGACATACAAAACACTCCTTATTTACTCGTTTATAACAAGTTTTTATTTCTTTATATTAGTTATAATATTAAAATTTATAATAATTGTTACTATATTTATCAATAAATCCCAACATATCTTCCTACTCATCATTAAGGTAAATATTAAAGTCCTCATAATATTTATTATGAAGGCTTTAATATTTATTTTCTAATAGTTGTTAAATTTTTATGCAAAAACCTCATTTTTATTTTGAGATTTTATTTTAATATCCTGTATTGTCTCTTGAACCTCTGCCATTTTCTTATCATCTAATGGATAGAACTTCATAGCTATTAATCCTATCACCCAACCTATCATTGGCATCCCTATAAATAAAGCTGCAGTTACTGCAAACATTCCACCTACATTAGGGTCTGTTACTTGTGGCATTGAAGATGTATATCCTAAATATGCTACTGCAATCCCTACTATAGTAGTTGCAAATGATGATACTAGCTTATCTACAAAAGAGAATAAAGTTGCCATCATACCTGGAACATATTTCCCTGATAAATAAGTTTCATAATCTGCACAATCTGCTATCATAGGTATTACTATTCCACTAGCTAAAGATGAAGCCCCATAACCTAAACTATATACTACTATCCAAAGTATAGTCATTAATCCAATATTACTTAAAGATATTTTTGTAGGATCTCCTATAAATAGTATTAAAAATAACCCTGTATACATTATCATAGCTGCTTTAGTAAATATTATTAAAGCTTTCTTAGAACCAAATTTACTTGCATATTTTGTTCCTAATATTATTATTACAAATGTTGGGACGGCAGTTATCATAGACATTTTCCCGTATAAAGCATAATTACCCATTACTATTCCGTATAACATTACCATAACAGTTGAATTTCCAGATATTTGTCCTGATAATTTATTTGTAGCTGCAGCTACTGTAAGCATCTGTAATCCTCTATTGCCTTTTAAAATTGCTATATAATCTTTTAATTTAACCTTAGGTGCTTCTTTTCCACCAAAGAATTCTTCTCTATCCTTTTCCCATATACCTATTATAGCCAAAAATGTTAGTATACCAGCTATTATAATATATGTTAGTGAAAACTCTTGCATAGCTTCTAATGTAAATCCACCATATTTAGGAGATAAATATGCAGATGCATATTGGGCTGATAAAGAAAATAATAATAAAGTATAGATTCCATCAAACCTTGCAAATAAAGGTCTTTGAGCTGGATTATTAGTTAAGCAAGATTGACCTGCTTTTGTACAAGCCGTTTGAAATGTATATCCAATTATATATAGGGCATATAACCCTATAAATCCTATAAGCCTCATATTCTCAGGTAATAAGTGTAGCCCATTATATAATGTTAAAATACTTATTGCCATTATTATATAACCAGTAAGAATCATAGGTCTAAACTTACCAAACTTAGTATTTGTTTTGTCTATTATAAATCCTATTATCGGATCAGTAACTGCATCAAACATACGCATTGATGTTAACAGTGATGATACAATGACAACAGCGATTCCAACAACACCTGTTGCATAATATGATACATACATCATTAAAAACATTATTACATTAGTAGCTGTATTATTAAGTGCATAAAAACCTATTTGCCATGTCTTAGCATTATTATACGTAACATTTTTACCTAAATCCATATTTTCACCCCATATTTTATTTTTAAATTATTTGTGTCAATATTAATAAATCTTTAATTATATTAATAAATCAGATAACGAATATTAAATTTTATCACTTGTTCTATCAAATAATTTAAAAATCTATATTTTAAACGTTTTCTAAATTGGCACATTTGTCAAATATGTTGTGTATTTTAATTCTTATTAACTGCATATATTATTTATTTTATTTGGTAATTAAAATATAAATTGTATATAAACATTTCTAAACGTCTATATACAATTATATTTTAAAATTAATATTAATAAGAAGTAACTACTTACCCTTATTTATAGCTTCCTTCAATCCATTTAGATATACAGCACCTAATGCTCTATCATATAAACCGTATCCTGGCCTTCCTGTTTCTCCCCAGATCATTCTTCCATGGTCTGGTCTATAAGGGCCATCAAATCCATAATCACAATATGCTTTCATAATTTCATAAAAATCTAAAGACCCTGCGTCTGATAGATGAGCAACTTCATTAAAACTACTGTTTCCTGTTATTAACACATTTCGAAGATGAGCAAAATGTATTCTATTTCTTTCTCCACCAAAATATTTTATCATTTTTACTATATCGTTAGTCTTAGTACATCCTAATGAACCTGTACAAAGTGTTAACCCATTATATTTACTGTCATATATATTTAAAAATCTTTCTAAGTTTTCAAAATTAGTTATTATTCTTGGAAGACCAAATATTCCCCAAGGTGGATCATCCGGATGTATTGCCATATTTACTTCCTCTTCCTCAGCAACTGGCATTATTCCCTTTATAAAATACTCTAAATTCTCCCAAAGTTTTTCTTCATTTATATCTTTATATTTATCAAGTAATGCTCCAAGCCCACCTTCACCATAGGAAGTATCCCATCCTGGAAGTTCTAATTCCCCTAACTTAGGGTCCATTTTAGCAACATCTTTTTCATCATATATTAAACATGTTGAACCATCTTCTAATCTATACTCTAAGTCTGAACGAGTCCAATCAAATACTGGCATAAAGTTATAACAAATTGTTTTTATTCCAGCTTTACTTAAATTTCTTATTGTTTCATTATAATTTGCTATATACTTGTCCCTTGTAGTAAGCCCAAGCTTTATATCCTCATGAACTGGAACACTTTCTATTACTGAAAGTTCAAGTCCTGCATCTTCAACCTCTTTTTTAAGTTCTAATATTCTATCAAGTGGCCATACTTCCCCTACTGGTATATCATATATAGCCGTTACTATGCCTTTCATTCCTGGTATTTGGCGAATATAATCTATTTTAACTGGATCATCTTTACCATACCATCTAAAAGTCATGTACATAATCTCACCCCTACTTCTAATTTATTTTAAATAATTTAAACTTATATACCATTTTTATATTTAATACTATATTATTAGATGAAAGCTAATTTTAGATGAAAATAAATAAAACTAGCGCCTACTAAAATAAAGCTATATTTTAATATTTTAAACTCCAGAGTAAGCTGAGAATGCTCCATCTACTGGTATAACTACACCATTTACAAATCCTGATGCTTCTTCGCTTACTAAATACAATAATGTTCCTAATAACTCTTCTGGTTTTCCAAACCTGTCCATTGGTGTACTTCTTAGTATTTTTTCAGTTCTTTCAGTTGGTGTTCCATCTTCATTAAATAATAACTTTTCATTTTGAGCAGTTACAAAAAATCCTGGTGCTATTGCATTAACTCTTATTCCTACCTTTGACATATGAACTGCAAGCCATTGAGTAAAATTGCTTACTGCAGCCTTAGCCCCTGAATATGCAGGTATTTTTGTAAGTGGAGTAAATGCATTCATAGATGAAATATTAATAATTGATGCGCCTTTTTTATTTATCATATCCTTAGCAAATTCTTGACTTGGAAGAAGAGTTCCTAAGTAATTTAAATTAAATACAAACTCAACTCCTTTTTGATCTAAATCAAAGAATGTTGTTAATTCATCATTTTCTAAATCCTCAGGAAATAAATATTCATTACTTGTTGTTCCCTTTGGATGATTTCCACCTGCACCATTTATTAAAATGTCACAAGTCCCAAGCTCCTTTAATATTATTTCATGAGCATTTTTTAAACTTTCCTTGTCTAAGACATTAGTATCTATACCAATGGCTACTCCACCATTTTCTCTAACTTCTTCTGCTTTTTTATCACAGGCTTCTTGACCTAGAGAAAGTATAGCTACCTTTGCTCCACACTTTGCTAGTGCATCTACCATTGCACCACAAAGAACTCCAGCACCTCCTGTTACTACACAAACTTTATCTTTTAAATCAATATTAAATGGTAATTTCATAAAAATCCCTCCTAAACTTAATTGAGTAACTTAATTTATTGCTTTAAGTAATTCTTAGCAATCCGTTAATTTTAGATAAGTTGAAAAGATTAATTTAATTCTTGAAAATAATCTTTCTCCTTATTCTAAAATTAACTTAATACTCTTTGAAAATCATAATCTTATACTAAAGTCTTGTGTCCCATGCACTACAAAATGCATCAACTGGGCTTACGCCTTTAAATTCTGATTCTCCCATTATTTTTTCTATAACTAAATCTAAGCTAGTATCATTACCGTTATAGGCGTTTATATAAGTTGGAACCATTGGTACATCCATTAAGTGGAATGGATTATTAACAGATACGCACACAGTTGGAAGTTCTGTTACATACCAAGGAATATCTGGTCCCATTGGCATACTCCAAGTTATACGCCTTACATTGCTTTGAGAAAATCCTGCAACATTTACAAATAACATTACTGCATCATACTTATTAACAAACTCTTTTATAGGTGTCATAGCTAATAATTGTTTACCATTTAAGCCTCCTTGAGGATTAAATGTATCAACTTTAAAACCTATACTTTCTAATTTAGCTTTTACTCTTGCTTCTAAAGAACCTTCATTGGCCATTGATACTGCTGCTGCACTACCTGTTTGGTCTATTGTATAAAGCATTATTCTCTTATGAGTTTCTGGTTTTATTGGTAATTGATTTTTAGTATTCTTAACTAAAGTTATTGCTTTATCTGCTATATTTTTAGCTATTTCTAAATGTTCTTTGCATCCAACTACTGATACTCCCTCTTTCTCTGGTATTAAATTTCCTTGCTCTTTCTTTTTGTGTAACTTTAACATAGCTTTAAATGCTAGAACTCGAGTAACGGCCTCATCTAAACGTTCATAAGTTAAAGTTCCATTTTCTAATCCTTTTTTAAGGGCATTTATATCTTCATCTTTATCTCTATAATAAAGTATCATGTCACATCCAGCAGCTAACGCAGTTGGTATCATATCTTCACGTCTAATTGCTGAAGTTAAACCAACCATATGAGTTGCATCTGTTATTACAAGTCCATTAAATCCTAATTCTCCACGAAGTAAATCTTGTAATAATTCTGGTGCTATAGTAGCTGGCATTATTTCATTATCTTTTATTCCAGGTCTTAATTTTCTAGAATACTCAGGAAGTCTTATATGGCCTATCATAACAGCCTCAACTCCTGCATCTATCATCCCCCTATAAACCTTACCAAAGTTTTTATTCCACTCCTCACAACTCATTGTGTTATTAGTTGTAACTATATGTTGATCTCTTTCATCTAAACCATCACCCGGAAAATGTTTCATACAACTAGCAAGTCCTGCATCTTTTGCCCCTTGTAAGTATTCCTTTGACATCTCAAGAACTACATCAGCTTCACTTGAGAAACAACGATTAGACACAACACAATTTCTCCAATTCTTGTTTATATCAACTATTGGTGCAAAAGTCCAATTACAACCAATTGCTGCGGCTTCTTTACATCCGTAATATCCTAACTTATAAGCATTTTCTTTATCCTGAGTAGCCCCTATTGTTACATGATATCCAAAGTGTGTTCCACCTTTAACACCGCCATCTCCACCAGCTTCTATATTAGCTGCTATTAATGCTGGTATTTTACTAGTTTCTTGTATGACTTTATTTTGTTCATATAATTCTTCTGGTGACATATTATTATATCTAAATCCACCAATTCCATACTTATTTATACGTTCCTTTACTTCATCAGCAGTATTATTCCAAAGCATATCTACAAATATTTGTCCTATTTTTTCATCTAAAGATAAGTTGCTTAATGTATCTTGTACCCATTTTATATCTTCGTCACTTAAATTAAATGGCTTTGCTTTTAAATCTATCATCTTCTCATTTCCCCCTTAAAACTCTACTTATTTTCCTGATAAGTTTTCTTTAAACTCATCTATAATCTTTTCTTCATATTTTCCTTTATAAGCATTACTAATAAATAATTCTAAAACTTCGTTAGTGAACCTTTCCCAAGAATACCTTTCTTTTCCAACTAATATTGGGTAATATGAAACCTCATTTGATTTTGCAGAGTCTAAATCACCAACTGCATCACCAACCATTAATATATTGTTTCTATCGTACCCTTTTTCAATGAGCTTACTTATACAATAGGCTTTTGAGCCTACATTTTGAGTTAAAACCATATCAACGCATTCTAAAAGTTCATGCTTCTCCCACTCTTCTAAAACAGCTTGCTCATTAGCAGATGAAACTATAGCTACATCTGCATATTTTTTAGCTTCTTTTATTCCAATTACAACACCTTGAAAAGGAAGTTTTTCACTATCACTTAAATTATTTATAGCACCATTAACACTTCTAGACCACTGCAAAGCCTTTTTTAAACAAATATTATCATTATTTTTTATTTCTTTTTCTAAAGCCTCATTTGAAAGTTCTTTGGTTTTATTAGTCCAATTAATAAAGCCATCTAACCCCTCAATACTCTTATATTTTTTATTTATTTCTTTAAGTGCTAATGTTAAACCTTTAAACCTATTTATTCCTCTAGTTAAAGTATAAAGATTTACTTTATTCCAACTCTCTAATATAGGCTCTTTCCATTTATCTAACTCCCATTCATCTATCATACATGGTCCAAAGCATTTAATATGCTTAATATCCATAGTATCCATAGCACATCCATCTGAATCTATACAAATAAGAAAATCCTTTTTCTTATTAAACCCTTGTAAAATATTACTCATATATTCTCTACTCCTTTTAGTATTAGATTAATTTAAGAGTTATATCTGTAAACCTTTTACCTTATACTTGTATACTAACATATTAATTCTATAAGTTCAAGTTCTTTTTATATTTTTCCAAACTATTTAAATATTTTAATATGTTTCCTAAGTTATGTAAATAATATTAAAAATAAAAAATTTAAAAATTTTTACTATACAAATTTGAAAATAATGTTATAATTATATTAAAATTGAATACTAGAATACAAGGTGGGGGTTTAAATGAGAAAAATATTAAATATCAACGATAATTGGAGATTTATTAAAAAAAATATTGATAATGCTTTTTTTAAAGAACTTAATACTAGTTGTTGGGAAAACGTATCCATACCTCATACATGGAACGATATAGATGGAGCTTCTGGTAATGATTATTTTAGGGACTCTTGTTGGTATAGAAAAGACATTTTTATTAATAATAGATTCAAAGATAAAAGAATTTTCATTGAATTTAATGGAGTTAACAGTGTTTCTGATGTTTTCTTTAACGAAATTCATCTTGGACAACATAAAGGTGGTTATTCAACATTCAGATATGATATAACAGATCTAGTTCAATTTGGGACTGCAAATCTTTTAGCAGTTAGAGCTAACAATAGTCACATTGAAGATATCTATCCTTTAATGGCAGATTTTACTTTCTATGGTGGAATTTATAGAGATGTAAATTTAATAATTACTGATTCTATTCATTTTGACTTAATGGATAATGGCTCTAAAGGAGTTTATATATCTCAAGATGAAGTTAATAATAACTATGCTAAATTAACTATAAAATCTAATATCATTAATAACTTAGATGACAATCAAAATATAAGAGTCGTTGCTAATATAAAAAATGCTAATGGGCAAGTTGTGAGATATACATCTAAAGATCTTTTAATAGATAAACATGAAGAATTAAATTTACCTATAACAATTGAAAATCCAATACTTTGGAATGGAATTGAAAACCCTTATCTTTATAACGTTTGTATAACTATTGAAAAACATAATGATGTTTTAGATGAACTTATTATACCTGTTGGACTTAGATATTTTGAATTTAATCCTGAAAAAGGTTTCTTTTTAAACGGTAAACATTTAAAACTACAAGGTGTATCTAGACATCAAGATAAAAAAGATAAAGGGTGGGCATTAACTAAAGAGGACCACAAATTTGATATGACATTAATAAAAGAAGTTGGTGCAAATTCAATAAGGCTTGCTCACTATCAACATGACCAGTACTTCTATGATTTATGTGATAAAGAAGGTATGATTATTTGGGCTGAAATACCTTTTATATCTATAGCATCATCTACTGACGTAACTGGTGAAAATGCAAAATCTCAAATGATTGAATTAATTCGTCAGAATTTTAATCATCCATCAATTATTATGTGGGGTGTTGAAAATGAAATACAAATAGGTGGAGATTTATCCTATGTAAGAGATATTGTAAAAAATCTAAATGATCTTGTTCATAAGGAGGATCCAACTCGTTTAACAACACAAGCTTTACTTGCTATTGTTCCTAATGATGATGAATACAATGGATATACTGATATAGTTGCTTATAATAAATATTTTGGATGGTATACTGGAAAAACTGAAGATTTTGCTTCATGGTTAGATAATTATCATGAAGTTAATCCAAATAAATGTGTTGGTCTTTCTGAGTATGGCTTTGAAGGTATAATTTCTTATCATAGCGATAATCCTAAAATAAGAGATTATACTGAAGAATATCATGCTTTATCCCATGAAACCTTATTAAAAATATTCAATGAGAGAGACTTTTTATGGGGTTCTTATGTATGGAATTTCTTTGATTTTGGTTCTGCTATAAGAGACGAAGGGGGAGTTAAAGGAAGAAATAACAAAGGCCTAATCACTTTTGATCGTAAAATTAAAAAAGATGCTTTTTTTGCTTATAAATCTGTTTGGTCTAAAGAACCTTTTGTTCATATAACAAGTAAAAGATTTATAGATAGAGCTACTGATTCTATAAATATAAAAGTTTATTCAAACTGTGAAAACGTAACCCTATTTGTAAATGATAAAGAATTTAATACCATTAGTGGACAACACACTTTTGTATTTGAAAATGTCAATCTTTCGGAAGGAGAAACTCATATAAAAGCTGTTGGATTTAAAGATAATTTAGAATTTACAGACTATGCTTTCTTTAATAAAGTAAACAAAGTGAATAAAGCTTATGAATGCCCTGATAAAAAAGGTGGAGCTGCCGCAAACTGGTTTGACGAGGATTTAGCTAATGATTTTGCAGATATTGAAATAACAGATTTAGATATACCAGATAATGCATTCTCTAGTGCTAGTAGGATCTGTGATATATTAGCAAATGAAGAGGCTAGTGTTGTTTTAAATAAATATTTCTCTAAATTGTTAAATAGCCCTATGATTGGAATGATAAAAACATCAAGTTTAGATGATTTATCTAAAATAATTGATGATGGTATAGATAAAAAGTTATTATTTGTATTAAATAAGGAATTATCTAAGATAAAGAAATCTTAAAAGTAATATAAATAATCTATAAAATAAGCCTGTATTTTTCTTAAAGAAATAATACAGGCTAAAATTATTTTTTCTCTAGTTTTACTACATTTTCTACATGTGCAGTTTGGGGAAACATATCAACTGGTTGTACTTCTACTGTTTTATAACCATTTTTATCTAATATGTTTAAATCCCTTGCTAAAGTGCTTGGATCGCAACTTACATAAACTATTCTCCTTGGTAAAGCCTTTGTTATGGATTCTAAAAGCTTTATATCACAGCCTTTTCTTGGCGGATCAACAACAATTACATCAGCTTTAATTCCTTTATCTATAAGACTTGGTATAACTTCTTCCGATTTTCCAACAAAAAATTTGGCATTGTTAATATTATTTTCTTTAGCATTTATATTAGCATTTTCTATTGCTTGTTCTATTATTTCAACCCCATAAACTTCCTTTGCTTTTTTAGATAGAAATAATGTTATTGTTCCTGTTCCACAGTATGCATCAAATACAATCTCATCTCCTGTAAGATTTGCATATTCTAATGCTTTTGAATATAGCACATCAGTTTGAATAGGATTTACTTGAAAAAATGATAATGGTGAAATATTAAACTTAAATTCTCCTATATAGTCACATATAGTATCACTTCCCCAAAGAGTTATACATCTATCTCCTAGTATTACATTTGTATTTTTAGAATTTATATTTTGTATTATACTTTTTACCTCTGGTATATTCTTTACTATGTTTTCTATAAACTCTTCTTTATAAGGCAATTCTTCTTTATTAGTTACTAAAACTACCATAATTTCATTAGTTTTAAATCCTCTTCTTATCATTAAGTGCCTTAAAATACCTGATTTTTCATAAATCCCATTAACATTACACACTGATATAGCTTTTCTTTCTATCCACTCTCTAGTTATTTTAACTATTTTATCAGCTATCTCATCTTGTATAAAGCAACTCTCCATATCTATTATTTCATGACTTCTTGGGGCAAAAAAACCTATTTTAAGTTCTTTATTAAAAATTCCTATTGGCAACTGTACCTTATTTCTATATCTTAGTGGAATATCCATTCCTAATGGGTATTTAACAATTTCCCTATCTAGTTTTGCAATTCTTTCTATACAATCTTTGACCCTTTGCCACTTAAAATCTAATTGTCCTTTATAAGAGATATGTTGGATTTTACATCCTCCACATCTTTTATATATATTACAACTTGGATCTACTCTTTCCTTTGAAGATTCTATAATTTCTATAAGTTTTCCATAGGCAAAATTTTTATTAACTTTAATTACTTTAATCTTTACTAATTCACCCTTTAATGCCCCCTCTATAAATATTGGGTAACTCTCATCTACTTTAGCTATACCTTCTCCTTCATAACCTTGAGAAACTATTTTTAATGTATACTCTTTATTTTTTTCTATCATAATTTATCACCTTTTATTAATTCAGATTTATATAGTTTATCACAGGACTATTTTACTTACAAGTAAGAGATTCTCCATCTAGAATACATATATTTCTTCCCATACTCTTTGCTTTATATAAATTTTCATCTACTCTTTCTAATAATTGATTTTTATTGTTTATATTATCTGAAAGAGCTGTAACACCAATACTTACTGTAACATTTATACTTTCCCCTTTATAAACAAAGGTATTATTTTCTATAGCCAATCTAATTCTTTCTGCTAACAAAAAGGCTTTACTACTATCCGTATCATTTAAAATAACAATAAACTCTTCTCCACCATACCTAGCTATCCAATCACTTGATGCCCTTATATTCTTTTTAACTATTTTTACTACCTTTTTTAAAACATAATCTCCTGCTAAATGTCCGTATTTATCATTTATATCCTTAAAATAATCTATATCCATCATCATAATAGATAATTTCTTTTTATATTTTCTAGCCTTATCTATCTCAATAGGTAATTTTTCATTTATGTACCTTCTATTAAAACATTCTGTTAGTACATCTAATGCAACTAACATATTCATTCTTTCTACTTCTTCTTGTACCTGTTCATTAGTCATTTTACTTATATCATCTAATATATCTGATTTTGTAACATCTTTTATACATTCTAAGATGTATTTGCTATTATCATTAATTATTGCTTTAGCCATAACTAAATAAACGCTATCATTATTATATTCAATTTTTACAAAAGATTTGCCTTCATTATTATATGCCCTTGCCCCCACACAATTTTTACACATCCTTTTACAAGACCAAAAGTCATGACACTTGCTATTATCTTCTGAATAATTTTCTTCCAATATCTTATTACTTATAGGATCTATAATTCTAATAAAATCAAACATTGACTCTATATATGAACTTATATATTTATTATACATAACTATATTTTCTCCCCCTCATACTAAATTATAAGAATCTAAACCAAAACAATTGTTATATACCCTATCTCTGTTTTACAACCATAAGTAATATTATACTACACATAAAGGATTTAGATAAACAAAAAGTTTATTCTGTTAAAATTATGGAATAAACTTTAAACCGCTTTACTATAAATTTATACACTAAAATAATTTATCATTTCCTAAAAAAAGTTTTACAGCATGTATTTGAAAAATCCTCTACTTCTTTTCCATATACATTTATATCTGTAGATGTACAAAAATCAGCAAAGTTATATGTACATTCTTTGCAATAGCAAACTATTTTATGAATCATATCATCTTCGTAATCTAAATTTGAAACCAAAGCATTTAAATAATTTGTATTAAAATAACTCTCTATATTATCTCTTGAGCTATTAGGTTTATATGTACTACAATTAATACTATTTAACTTTTTATTATTACCTATTTGGACTTTATTTGCTATACACTGATTATTTATATAATTAATGCAATTAGATACCGAACACATTATCCTAGTCATAATTTATATTGCTATTAATATTAAAATTTAATAACAACTACCTCCTAACTAATATTTTATAATATTATTATGACTACTTCTTTACAGTACAATGCATGTTATTTTCAAAAACAAAAAAGCATCTAATGGTTAGAACATTAAATGCTTAGAATTGGAATCAGTTGCCAATATATCTTATTTATTATTGTTACATAAGTATAATATATTATTCAGTATATTGCACTAAAAAACATAAATTATTTTGTAAACTTTTTGTTAATAATTTTATTTTCATCATATTTTATATATAATTTTACATTTTTATTACTTTTTAATGATAATATTATATTTATATTAAATATAGTATTGAAAATAAACGAAGTAATATTTATATATATTTATTTAATATTACGAAATAATTAAAATCTAAATATAATATAATGATAAATCTAAAACTAAACATAAAAAAGTACGTTGAGTATCTCAACGTACTTTAGAATAATTCGTAAAATTATTTTACTTCTGAAACTTTTAACACGTTTGTGCTTCCTGCTTCATTAGCTGGTATACCTGCAGCTATAACTACAGTTTCTCCTGCTTTAACGAATCCAGCTTCTTTAGCGTAGTTAACTGAATCTTCCATTATTTCTTTATGAGAGTTCATGCTTTCAACTACTACTGGATATACTCCAAAGCTTAAAGCTAATCTTCTAGCAACTTTTTCACATGGAGTTACAGCAACTATTGGGCATTGTGGTCTGCTTTGAGATATTCTTCTAGCAGTTGCTCCTGTTTGAGTTACTGATATTATTGCAGCAGCATTTAATTCATTAGCAGCATTACATGCAGCTCTTGAAATTACTCCTGATATAGCTGGTATATGATTTTTAGCCTTTGATTCAGCTAATTCATAATTTAATAGTTTTTCAGCTTCTGTAGCTATTGTAGCCATAGCTTGAACTGCTTCTACTGGCCAGCTTCCGTTTGCTGATTCACCACTTAACATTATTGCATCTGTTCCATCTAATATAGCGTTAGTTACGTCTGAAACCTCTGCTCTTGTTGGTCTTGGATTTCTCATCATAGAATCTAACATTTGAGTAGCTGTTATAACTGGTTTTCCAGCTTCGTTACATTTTCTGATCATTAATTTTTGAGCAGCTGGAACTTCTTGCATTGGTATTTCAACACCTAGATCTCCTCTAGCTACCATTATTCCGTCAGATGCTTCTAATATTTCATCTAAATTATCTAAACCTTCTTGATTTTCTATTTTAGAGAATATTTGAATATGTTCTCCACCATTTTTTACCAAAACTTCTCTGATATGTTGAACATCAGAAGCTTTTCTTATGAATGAAGCTGCAACTAAATCAACTCCAACTTGACAACCAAATATTAAATCTGCTTCATCTTTTTCAGTTAATGCTGGTAATTGTATAGAAACTCCAGGAACATTAACTCCTTTATGAGTTCCAACTAATCCTGTATTTTTAACAACACAGTGAATAGCATTTCCTTCTACTGATTTAACTTCTAATCCTACTAAACCGTCATCTATTAATATAGTATTTCCAGGTTTAACGTCGTTAGCTAATCCAGCATAAGTTACTGAACATTTAGTTGTATCTCCAACTACATCTCCACCTGCATATATAGTGAAGTCGCTTCCTACTGCTAATTCAACCTTGTTTGGTTCAAATTTTCCAGTTCTTATTTCTGGTCCTTTTGTATCTAGCATTATAGCTATTTGTTTATTATATTTTTCTCTCAATTTTTTAACTTTTGCTATTCTTCCACCATGTTCTTCGTGATCACCGTGAGAAAAGTTATGTCTTGAAACATTTAATCCTGATTCTATTAGTTTTGATAAAACTTCTTCATTTTCACTTGCTGGTCCAAGAGTACAAACTATTTTTGTCTTTCTCATTTAACAACACTCCCTCGTTTTAGATTAACCCTAAATTTTATATATATATTAAATCACAAACTTTAAAAGTTTATAACCTTAATAACTTAAATTATTATTGATTTATAGCATTAGCTGTTTTATATAATTCTTCATCAAAACTTCTTGGAATAGCTAAAGCTTCATCTATATCCATATCAAATATTTGATTTTCCCTAATTCCTATAACCTTAGAAGTCTTTCCTTCTAATAGAACCTCTACAGCTTTTGCTCCCATTCTTGATGCTAAAACAGCATCCATAGCTGATGGTGAACCACCTCTTTGAATATGTCCTAAGATTGTAGCTCTTGTTTCAATTCCTGTAGTTGCTTCTATTTCTTTAGCTAATTCTTCAGCTCCTCCAACTCCTTCTGCAAGGATAATTATATTATGAAGCTTTCCATTAACTTTTCCTTCTAATATAGTTTTAATTAAATTTTCCTTTTCAAAAGGTAATTCAGGAACAACAATTGCTTCTGCTCCTCCTGCTATTCCAGCAAATAAAGCTAAGTCCCCACAATTTCTTCCCATAACTTCTACAACTGATACTCTTTCATGAGAAGATGAAGTATCTCTTAACTTGCCTATATCTTCAACAATAGTATTTAAAGCAGTATCAAAACCTATTGTATAATCTGTGTATGGTAGATCATTATCAATAGTTCCTGGTAATCCTACAGTTCTAACTCCTAATTTTGATAAAAGTTTAGCCCCCATAAAAGAACCATCACCACCACAAACAACTAGAGCGTCAACACCGTAAGCCTTTAATATTCCTGCAGCTTTTTGTCTTACTTCTTCTTGTTTAAATTCTACACATCTTGCAGTTCTTAAAATTGTACCGCCTTTATTTATTATATCAGAAACGGATTTTCTATCCATTTTGAATAGTTCTCCATTTATAAGTCCTGCGTAACCTCTTTGTACACCCATTACTTCTATTCCGTGATGTAATGCTGTTCTAACTACTGCTCTTACAGCAGCATTCATTCCTGGTGCATCTCCGCCACTTGTTAACACAGCTATTTTCTTCATAGTATACCTCCTCAATCAGACTGGGTCCTTAAAAGTCCCTCTGGTATTAAAATTGCCCATATTTATTTAAATAACAATATTGTTACTTTTTCAAATTTTCTCACATTTAATTACTACAATATAATTTTACTTAAATTATAAGTTATTTTCAACCTTTTTATGTAGAATACTATAAAAAAACATCGACTATTCCTATGTATACCTTACCATATAGATACTCTTCCTTTATTATCCTAAAGAAAATAATTAATTATTCTTTAAATCGTACCATTTTACCATTTAGTTGAAATTAAGTAATTGTGTAATCTCCTATTTATTTTATAAATAGGAGATTACACTACTTACTTTGAATATAATACTTTAAAATTAACTTCTCTATATATTATTTACACCATTTAAATATTTAAACATATTCCTAATGGTAAATTAACTTTTATTTTCAATAATAGTTATTCTTCTATAACCTTTATGTTCTCTTCTCCAAATTTTTGCCTTAAGACACTTAAGATCTCACTATTTAAATCTATCCAAGCATCTTTACCTATTAAAAATTTTTGTTTTTCCTTATTTGCGAATAAATATATTGGAGTCTCCCCCTTAAAATCTTTTACTACAAATTTTAATAATTTATTTATTTCTTTTGCCTTTTCTATATTTTCTACTCTTATATAAACCTTAGATGAATCTATTTTTTCTAGAACACTTATGCTTTCACAAATAATTTTTGCATCCTCATCAGATTTTAAAGAAACTCTTCCTTTAACTAAAACCATCTCATCTTCATTAACTAGTGCTGTATATCTCTCTAATGTTTTTGGAAAAACAATAATTTCTATCATACCTGATAAATCCTCTACCTTCATAAAAGCCATCAAAGTATTATTTCTAGTAACTTTCCTTGATGCAAATGATACTATTCCACCAATTATCACCCTATCTCCATCTTTTACATCTTTATCTTTCTCTAAGGCAGAATCAATTGCTGTTTCTTCTTTCAATTTTTTTTCTTCCTCTAATATTTTTTCTATAGTTATAGATGTTTGCATCTTTAAAGTTTTTGCATACTCATCTAAAGGATGCCCACTTATATAAAGTCCTGTCATCTCTTTTTCCATAGCTAGCAAATGATTTTTATTGAACTCATTTATATTCGGATAAGAAACCTTAAGCTGTGAAAAATTACTTTCTGCATTTTCACCAAATAAGGATATTTGTCCATCAATATTTTTTTTCTTTTCATTAGTTGCACTATCTACTATTTTTTCATAAACAGCCAAAAGCCTTGACCTATAAATTTTAAAGCTATCAAAAGCTCCTGATTTTATTAAACTCTCTATAGCCCTTTTATTTATAGCTCCAGCATCTAGCTTATTACAAAAATCTGATAACGACTTGAATTTACCTTTATTTTCTCTGGTTTTAACTATGCTATCTACAACATTTACCCCAACGTTTTTTATTGCAGCTAATCCAAATCTTATAGTATCACCTTTAACTGCAAACTTAGAGTAACTCTCATTAATATCTGGAGGTAAAATTTGAATTCCTAATTTTTCAGCACTTTTAATATACTCAGATACCTTTTCACTATTATTCATAAATGAATTAAGCATTGCAGCTAGATATTCTGTTGGATAATATCTCATTAAATATGCTGTTTGAAAGCCTATTACTGCATAAGCTGCTGCGTGAGATTTGTTAAATGCATAACTCGCAAAATCTATCATATTATCAAATATTTTATTTCCTATTTCAGCAGAAATACCATTTTTAATACATCCTGGAACTTCAACTTCTCCCCTATCATTTTCGATTCCATAGATAAAATTTTTTCTTTCTTCCTCCATTACCTTATGCTTTTTCTTAGACATAGCTCTTCTAACTAAGTCACTTCGCCCCATAGAATATCCAGCTAATTTTCTAACTATTTCCATAACTTGTTCTTGGTAAACCATAACTCCATATGTAACATTTAGTATACTTTCCATTTCAGGAGTTTCATATTTTACACTATCTGCATTTCTTTTACCCTTTATATATCTTGGAATCTCCGCCATTGGTCCTGGTCTATAAAGAGATATTCCTGCAATTATATCTTCAAAACAGTCGGGTTGAAGTTCTTTCATAAAGGAAATCATACCTGCTGATTCTAACTGAAATATTCCAGCAGTTTCTCCTCTACTTATCATGTCATAAATTTCTTTATCATTAAAATCTAGATTGTTTAAATCTACATCTATTCCCCTATTTTCTTTTATCATATTAACAGCATCATTCATAACTGTTAATGTCCTAAGTCCTAAGAAATCCATCTTTAAAAGTCCAAGCTCTTCTAAAGTTGTCATATCAAATTGAGTTACTATAGACTCATCATTTTTTTGAAGTGGGACATACTCAACAAGAGGTTTAGATGCTATAACAACGCCTGCTGCATGAGTTGCTGAATGTCTTGGAAGCCCTTCTAATCTCCTACTTATATCAACAAGTTCCTTAACTCTAATATCTGAATTATAAATCTCCTTAAACTCAGGATTTGACTCTAAAGCCTTATCTATTGTCATACCAAGGGCTGTTGGAACCATTTTTGCAACTCTATCTACTTCTGCATAAGAGTAATCCATAGCTCTTCCAACATCTCTTATACACATTTTAGCTGCCATTGTTCCAAAAGTTATTATTTGTGATACATTATCTTTTCCATACTTTTCAACTACATAATCTATAACTTCTTGCCTACGTTCATAGCAAAAGTCACTATCAATATCTGGCATACTTACTCTTTCAGGATTTAAAAAACGCTCAAATAGTAGCCCATATTTCATAGGGTCTATTTTAGTTATATCTAATGTATATGAAACTATTGAACCTGCCGCACTACCACGACCTGCCCCTGTTGGTATTCCATTATCTACAGCATATTTTATAAAATCCCAAACAATTAAAAAGTAATCAACATATCCCATTTGTTTTATAACTCCAGTTTCATAAAGGAGCCTATCAACTAATACTTTTGCCCCTTCATTTGTCTTTGAAAACTCTATTACATCTTCATAATTAGAATAATCTTTTAAGTCTTTAAAAACATCATATCTTTCTACTAATCCTCTAAAGCAATTTTTTAGAAGATATTCATAAGGATCCTCTTCTCCCTCTGGTAGTTTATATTTAGGCAATTTAGATACATGAAACTCATAATCATAATTACACTCATCAGCTATTTTCATAGTATTTTCTAAAGCCTCAGGAACATAATCAAACATATCCCACATTTCATCAGGTGATTTTAAATAAAACTGATCTGATGGGTACCTTCTTCTATTTTCATCATTAACTGTCTTTCCTGTTTGAATACACATAAGTATGTCATGAGCCTTTGAGTCTTCTTGATAGATATAGTGAACATCATTAGTTGCTATAAGAGGAATATTAATCTCCTTAGCTAATTTAATATTTTCTCCATTAACCTTTCTTTGTTCATCCATACCATGATTTTGAAGTTCTAAATAAAAACCATCTTTAAATGTTTCTTTATAAAATAAAGCTGCTTCTCTAGCTTTTTCTATGTTATTGTTTAAAATAGCTTTTTGAACTTCTCCACCAAGACATGCACTAAGTGCTATTAACCCTTGTGAATGCTCTTTTAAAAACTCTCTATCAACCCGTGGTTTATAATAAAAACCTTCTATAGATGCTGCTGAAACTATCTTCATTAAGTTTTCATAACCTTTTTGGTTTTTCACTAACAAAACTAAATGATAAGTTTTATTATCACTATCAACTGATTTTATTTTCATAGATTTAGGCACTACATAGACTTCACATCCTAAAATTGGTTTTATTCCCTGTTCCTTTGCTTCTTTATAAAAATCTGCACATCCATACATAACCCCATGATCAGTTATTGCTATACTTTCCATTCCAAGTTCTTTTGCCCTTGAAATTACTTGCTTTATTTTTCCTGAACCATCAAGCAAGCTGTATCCTGTATGCAAATGCAAATGGCAAAACCTTTTATTAGACATATTTTCACTTCCTTTCTAATACATCTTAGATTTCACTAATATTTTAACATTTTATCTACTTTAATCACATCCTTAATAAAAGGCTATCTTTTAAATCATTGCTGATTTTACATAAAAGATACAAGATATCTTGTTAGAGAAATTAATGTATCATTCATGTTTAAATTATTATTTAACTAAAATTAAGCAAAATAAAAAGGCTTAAAACTAATTTATAAGTCTTAAAACCTTCTTTCTTATATTTGAATTTACTATAAACTTTTGATACTCAATTAATGGTACCTAAAAATAATTATAAACTAATGTTAAAATTCATTACTTCTTAACTCCTCAGCTATTTTTTCTATTTTTCTTAACCTATGATTAACTCCTGATTTTCCAACCTTAGGTTCTAGCATTTCTCCAAGTTCTTTTAAAGATTCATCCGGAAACTTCAATCTAAGTTCTGCAATCTCTCTAAGGTTTTTAGGAAGCCTTGCAAGGCCTATTTCTCTTTCTATAAGCTTTATACTCTCAACCTGTCTTACAGCAGCATTTACTGTTTTACTAAGATTTGCAGTTTCACAATTAACTAATCTATTTACGTTGTTTCTCATCTCTTTCATAATTCTTATGTTTTCAATTTCCAAAAGAGCAGAATGAGCACCTATTATATTTAAAAGGTCAACAATCTGTTCTCCTTCTTTAATATAAATTATATAACTATTTTTTCTTTGAATTACTTTTGAGTTAAGGCTGAAGCTATTTATAACTTTACATAGGTCTTCTGAGTATTCTTGAGAATGAGTAACAAACTCTAAATGATAATTTTTTTCTGGATTACTTATACTTCCCCCACCTATAAAGGCACCTCTAATATAAGCTTTTTTCTTAGATTCAGTATCAACTAAACTTTTATCAATTGTATAATCTATTGACATTATACCGTCTATTTCTCTTAGTATTCCTGTTGTTTTTAAAAGTTCTTTTACACCCATATCTTCAGTAATTACAACCATGTATATGTTATTTTTCTTTAAAGAGTTGCTCTTTTTCACCATAAGTTTTGAATGTATAGAAAAATAATCTTTTAAAAGTGTAAACATAAGTCTTGCTGATGCTGGATTCTCTGTAGTTATTTTAAAGCTTATTTGCCTACCACTAAAAGCTAGTGTTCCACTTACTTTCATTATAGCTGATATTTGAGCAAGAGCTTCTTCTTTTGAAATATCTGTATACCTACAAATTTCTCCTTTAACTTTTGATGAAAATGACATAATACTTTCCTTTCTAATTATCTCTAGTTTCTATTTTTTTGCACAAATATATATACTCTAAGATTTTATTTTTATCATAGAGCATCTTCTTTTCCATAACTGTTTCTATTATTATCTTAGCTAATCTTTTTGCATTATGCCTAACATAAGTTTTTTGTATTTCAGTTAAATCATCCTTTACTACATCTACTCCAAGTCTTTCTAACTCTTCTGTATCTAAGTTAACTATATCAGACCCTTCTGCATAATATTTATCCTTTAAATCTGGGTGAATATTTTGCTCATTAGCTATTACACAATCAATAATATCCCTTCCACAATGATCAAAAAGCACTTTAATATGATCTGAAACAGAGAACTCTTGAGTTTCTCCTGGTTGAGTCATAATATTACATATATATAATTTAAGAGCTTTACTTCTTTTTATACTCCTTGTAATATCCTTTACCAAAAGATTAGGTAAGATACTAGTATATAAACTACCTGGCCCTAAAACAATAGCATCTGCATCTTCAATAGCTAATATAGCATCTTCTAATGCTTTAGCATCCTCTGGTAATATCTTAAGTTTTTTTATCTTACTATTTTGCTCAATAACTTCCTCACCAATTATTGATTCTCCAATTACCTTATTTCCATTTTCAAGTTCAGCCTCTAAAATCATATTTTCTAAAGTAACAGGTAAAACCTTTCCTTTAACTGCAAGTACTGAACTCATCTTTTGAACAGCATCCTCAAAGTTATCTGAAATCCCATCCATAGCAGCTAAAAACAAATTACCAAAACTCTGATTTTTTAGCCTTCCATCTTTAAATCTATACTGTAAAAGCTCTTCCATTAAAGGCTCAGTTCTTGCAAGAGCTAATATACAGTTTCTTATATCACCAGGTGGGAGTATTCCAAGATCTTCTCTTAAAACTCCAGACCCTCCACCATCATCTCCTACTGTAACTATTGCAGTTATATTTGATGTATAACTTTTAAGGCCTCTAAGCATAGTAGAAAGTCCAGTCCCTCCACCAATTACAACAATCTTAGGTCCCTTTAGTAAAATAACTTCATCATCTATAAGTTCTTCTAAATCTTCATCTATATTTATATCAATATAACCTTTTTTAGCTAAAACTACAATACACTTTATAATCTCTTCAATTGATTTATATATTAAAACTGATGATAATATAATGAAAACTATAATTAAAACTATATCTACACTATATTCACCTACTTTACTTAAAATAGTCTTTGCTATAAGGACTATTAAAATTAAAGTTGATATTATTGATGCTATAACATACCCTTTCACTCTTTTTCCTAGTCTAAGAGATCTTAAAGGAATCATAATTTTTTAGCTCCTCTATTTATATCCTCATTTATATCCCTATGTTCTATTCCGACTATATAGTTTGATGCTTTCAATTCTTCATAAATCTCATTTGCAATTGCAACTGATCTATGGCGACCACCAGTACATCCAATAGAAACAATTAGCTGTCTCTTACCCTCTTTTATATAATTTGGTATTAAAAAATACAACATGTCCTTAAGCTTTACAACAAAATCTTTCGCTTCTTTTTGCTCAAAAACATAATTTCTAACACTTTCATCTAATCCAGAATAAGGTTTTAGTTCTGGTATATAGAAAGGATTTGGTATAAATCTTACGTCAAAAACTAAATCTGAGTCTGTTGGAATCCCATATTTAAATCCAAAAGATAAAATAGTTAAAGTTAAACTTTTATCTGTACCTTTACCATCACCATATAATATATTTATTTTTTCTCTCAAATCCCTAATAGCGTACTTAGAAGTATCTATTATGTTATCTGCTCTATCCTTTATTTCTCTAAGCCTCATTCTTTCCTCATTTATTCCAGTTAAAACTCTACCGTCTGGGGAAAGAGGGTGACTTCTTCTACTTTCCTTAAATCTCTTAACTAACATTTCATCAGAGGCATCTAAAAACAATATTTCATATTTAAAGTTTTCTCTCTTTAAAAACTCTAAACTTTCAAATAAATCGTCAAAAAATATTCCACCTCTAATATCTATTACTAAGGCTACCTTATTTATTTTTCCTTGACTTTGCGTACACGCTTCTGCAAATTTAGAAATTAATTTAGGGGGTAAATTATCTACACAAAAATATCCTAAATCTTCCAAACTTCTTGTAGCTTCAGTTTTTCCTGCTCCTGAAAGTCCTGTCACTATTACAAATCTCATAGAAATCCTCCTCAAAACTTTTATATTAAAATTATATCATAAAGTAAAACTTTATTCAGATTGTGCTATATCTTTTAATTGTAAAAAATATTTTTTATTTTATATGTATAAAACATCGAATTTTTGTAAATAATTTAAATACATTATACAATAAGTTCCCCCGAATACTATTGTATATTAAGAGTGGTCCCCCCCACTCTTTCCTTTTGTAAACACGCTATACAGTTTACAGTTGTTCATTTAAACAAAATGTTATTTTTAAACAATATTTTACTAGACACCATTTAAATACTTAAAAAACTACTCAAATATCAAAAAGACCTAAAGTTTATTTCTTTAGGTCTTTTATTTTACTATTAATCTCTTCCAATTATTCTTACTTCAGTTTTAAGCTCCACTTCAAACTTTTCTTTAACTACTTTTTGAACATGTGCTATAACATCTAAAATATCCTTTGCAGTAGCCCCTCCATGATTTATAACAAATCCAGAATGTTTACTAGATACTGAAGCCCCTCCAATTTTAAATCCTTTAAGGCCTGCATCTTCAATTAATTTTGCTGCAAAATGACCTTCAGGTCTTTTAAATGTACTTCCTGCCGATGGATATTCAAGAGGTTGTCTCTCTTCTCTTCTTCTAGTTAAATCGTTAATTCTAAATTCTATTTTATCATGTATTCCCTTTTCCAACCTTAATGTAACACTAACTACAGCGTAATGCTTTTTCATTATTATAGATGTTCTATACCCAAGCTCTAACTCTTCATTACTTAAAGTCACAAGATTTCCTGATGTATCAATAGCTTCAACTTCCTTAACAACTGTTGCTACCTCCCCATTGTAAGCTCCAGCGTTCATGCATACAGCACCACCAATGCTTCCTGGAATTCCACACGAAAATTCAATGCCCACTAAATCTTCTGCAAGGGCAGCCTTACAAACATCTTTTAACAAAGCTCCACTATATGCCTTTAATTCGTTACCAGTTACAGTTATTTCATTTAATTTACAAAACTTTATAACTACACCTTCAATGCCACCATCCTTAACTAAAAGATTAGAACCGTTGCCTAATAGAAAATATGGTACTTTATGCTCTTTACATAAGTTAATAGTCTTTACTACTTGCTCCTTTGTTTTAGGCATAACTAAAATGTCTGCTGGCCCCCCAACCTTAAAATAGATATGTTCGCTCATTGGAGCATCTATAAGTACATCTTCCTCTTTATAGAACCCGTAAAGTAACTTACTAAAATTAATATATTTATTCATTGTAAACTTCAAACTCCTCAAAATTAATATTATTCAATTCACTTAATACTCTATAAATAACTTTATTTATCTATAAAATAATATACTAAAATATATAATAAGACTCTCTATAAAGCTTATTATATATCTATATCAATTATCCACAAATGGGATTTATACTGCATTCCTTAAGGTTAAAAATACCAATATTATAGTAGATAAAAGTTTCCTATTATTTAATATACTATAAAATATCCATCTATGGTATATTTTTTTTATCTTTGTCAATAATATTTTTACTTGAAGAATTAGAAAAATATTCTATTATGCTCTGTGCTGCACCTCTATCAACGCTTGGAGTCTCTAATAATTCTTCCATTGAAGCCTTTTTTATATTTTCTATATTCCCGAATTTTATAAGAAGATTTTTTCTTCTTTTTTCTCCTATTTTAGGTATATTATCTAACAATGAGTATAACGATTTATTATCCCTTAAAGTTCTATGATAAGTTATAGCAAATCTATGGACCTCATCCTGAATTCTAGTTATTAATCTCATCAAACTTGAATTTTTGTTTATTATTATCTCTTTATTATTATATATAATTCCACGCGTATTGTGCTTATCATCTTTTACAAGGCCACAAACTGGAATTTCTATATTAAATTTCTCTAAAATCTCTAAGGCTATATTTATTTGGCCTTTCCCTCCATCCATCATTATTAAATCTGGAAAAACACTAAATTTTCCTTTAGAATATCCTAGCTTCCTCTTTTGGATCATCTCTATTTCTTCTAAACCATGAGAAAATCTTCTATGTAATATTTCCTCCATACTTCCATAATCATTAGGACCATCAATAGTTCTTATTTTAAATCTTCTATAATCAGAATTTTTAGCTTTACCATTTTCAAAAACAACCATACTCCCTACAGAATCTACACCTTGTATATTAGATATATCATATGCCTCTATTCTTTCTGGGACAGCATCTAGTTCTAGTTCTCTTGCTAAAGTTTCTAAAGCTTCTTTATTTTCTTCCTTATCTTTAATCATTTTTCCTTTAAACTGTGTTAAAGTAATTTTAGCGTTTTCTTGAACCATGTTTAACATATCTTTTTTAACACCTTTTTGGGGTATTTTTATAGATACTTTCTTTCCTTTTTTATTAGTTAGATATTCTTCTAAGAGTTCTAAATCACTCACTTTAGGAACATAAATTTCTCTTGGTATTTTTGCAGTTCCACCATAAAATCTTGTTATAAATTCCGATAATATCTCTTGAACTAAAGAATCTCCTGTATCTTCTAACATAAAGTGTTCTCTTCCCGTAACCTTTCCTTCCCTTACAAAAAATATTTGAATACAGCTATCTTTACCATCTGAATATAGATCTATAAAATCCTCTTCACCGTAATTTAAAATAAATATTTTTTGTTTACTTACTATACTCTCTATAGCTAAAATTCTATCTCTAAGTTTCGCAGCCTCTTCAAAATTTAAGTTTTCTGCAGCCTTATTCATATTTTTTCTAAGTGAGTTTAAAAGTGATAAATCTTTTCCATTTAATATATCTATTATGTCATCTATTATCTTCTTATAGTCGTTTTTTGTTATGTAAGCACTACAAGGTGCCTTGCATAAATTTAAATGATAGTTTAAACAAGGCCTTGTAGTTTCTCCTCCCTCTTTTATGACTCTTTTGCAAGTCCTTAAAGGGAAATTTTTTTTTATAAGTTCCATAACTTCATATACAGATGAACTACTTGTATATGGTCCAAAATATTTATTTCCATCCTTAACAAAGTTTCTTGTTACATATACTCTTGGAAAGTCATCGTTAGTTGTTATTTTTATAAAAGGATAAAATTTATCATCTTTTAAGGCTATATTATATTTAGGATTATATTTTTTTATTAGATTTCCTTCTAATAGCAATGCTTCCATCTCTGAATCAGTAACTATATACTCAAACTCAGAAATATTTTTAACCATAGCTTTTACCTTAGTTGAATGATTTTTAGAGCTTTGAAAATACTGCCTAACTCTATTTTTTAAAATCTTAGCTTTTCCTACATATATTACTTCCCCTAATGAGTTTTTCATTATATAAACTCCAGGTTTATCCGGTAATATTTTAAGTTGATTCTTAAAATCAAACATAGCCTTAAACCTCCTATTGTTGTGCTAAATATTCTTTAATTACAGATGCTGCTATTTTAGCTGAAGCACCATCTACATTTCCAGCTCCTTCTACTACTACTGCTACTGCTATGTCACCTGCATAACCCATCCACCATGAGTTTGGCTGTCCACTACCAGTTTGTGCAGTTCCAGTTTTAGCTCCAACATCACTTATACCACTAAAATATGACCACGTTCCACTTTGAACCCTTTGTGACACAACATATGACATAGCATTTTTAATAACTGCATCATTACTTGAAGATAGTACTTGTCTATATTGTTCTACTTCAGTTTGATCTACAACATTTCCTTGACTATCAACAACCTTATTTACTAAATATGGTCTCATCATAACACCATTATTAGCAACTGTTGCTGCAACTAAAGCCATTTCTGTTGGTGTTGCCTGAACTGCTCCTTGACCTATACCACTTTGAGCAATGTTTCCTAACTCATATGATGAAAGTGTTGGGAACTTACTTTGCTCTAATGTAAATCCAACTGTAGGAATATCCTCATTAAACCCAAATTGTTCTGCTGTTGCCTTAAGTTTAGCATTTCCAAGTTCTTCGGCAATAATTCCTCCAAAAACAACATTACTTGATACTGAAAGTGCCTTATTTATGCCAATATTACCATAAGCTACGCTATTTTCATTTGGAAGTGTATAATCCCCAATAGTAATCTTACCTGTATCATCAAAAGTTCTATAGGCTAAACCTGGTATATTTTCAAGACCAGAAGCTAATGTTATTACTTTAAATGTAGACCCTGGTGCATAAAGAGATTTTGTTGCTCTATCAATTAAAAATGGTGTTACTCCAGATTCAGTTGATTTCGCCATAGCTGCTGCTAAATCATTAGGGTCAAATGATGGATAAGATACACTTGCAAGTATTGCTCCAGTTTTAGCATTTATAGCAACTACTGCCCCTGCTTTATACTTACTAAGCCCCTCATAAGCTACCTTTTGAAGATTTGTATTTAAAGTGGTATAAACACTATTTCCTACCTTCTGAATATTTCTTTCTTTAAAACTTTTAACTATATTAAAATATCTAAGGATACTTGTTCCACTTTGATACGTGGACAATTCATTATTACAAGTTTTCTCCAAGCCAGTTACCCCATAGCTACTACTATAATAGCCAATTACATTAGCATACATAGCCCCATAAGGGTAAGTAATAGTTTGTCCTAATGTACTTGTCTTTTCACTTTTAGTTAATGCATTACCTTCACTATCGTATATAGTTCCTCTTAATATTGTATTCTGTTTAGCTGCTGCCCTAGTATTACTTTCCATATTAGCTATCTTAGGACCAGATACTACTGTGAAATATACTATATAAGATATAAGGGCTAACAATATTAATAAATAAACTATCATTATTTTCTTTATACTTTTTGATGTATCTTTCTTCAAATGTCATTTTCCCCCTTAAAATTATATGATTATTCCTAAATATGAGGTTGGTTTTTTATTTAACAATACTAATCATATTTAGGAATATTATATAGTTCAACTTATATTATTAAATCTCTAATTTAAAGTTTTGTAAATATGTTATGATAATTTTTCTTAAATTGTTTAAATTTTGTTATTACTTTATTTCAAATTAGTAAAATACTGTATTTTTCTAACAATCTAATTAGTTATTTTTATTATATAATTACTATGCATATTAGCTATTTTAGGACTATACACTATAGCAAAGTATATTATATAACCTATAAGCCCTAGCAACATTAATGAATAAACCATCCTTATCCTTTTTATATTCCTTTTAAACTTTCTTTTCAATCAAAATCTCCCTTCAATTTCAATAAATTATTATAAATCATGTAGCTAATTCATCATAATTATATTATCATATTTTAGAAATTTTATGGAGTTTATTACTTAGGTAAATTATTCCTATGCTTACTCTATTTATTATTTACTTAATTCATCTTCATATGCTTTTATCACAGATGCAGCGATATGGGCAGACACTGTATCATCTGTTCCACCTCCAACAACAATTACCGAAACTGCTATATCATCTGTAAAACCTATCCACCATGAATTTATAGTATTATCATTTGCTTCTGCCGTTCCTGTTTTGGAAGCAACATTTCCAAGTTCTTTAAAGTACGGCCAAATATTATTAATTCTTTGCTCAGTTACATACTCCATAGCCTCTGTTATCCTATCTGCAATATCTTTAGTTATTACTGTTTTATAACTAATTATAGGAGTTTCATTAACAACTGCCCCGCTACTATCCTCTATCCTACTAACTAGATATGGTCTCATCATTATACCATCATTAGCAATTGTTGCTGCAACTAAAGCCATTTCTGTTGGTGTTGCTAAATCTTTACTTTGACCTATACCAGTTTGTGCAATATTCCCAATTTCATCCTCTTGAAATGTAGGAAATATACTTTTAGCTAAATTAAAGCCAACTGTTGGAATATTCTCATTAAATCCAAATTCTTGAGCTGTTTCTTTTAATTTACTGTTACCTAATTCTACAGCAATAATGCCTCCAAATACAACATTACTAGACACCGATAAGGCCTTATTTAAGCTTATTTCCCCATAATTAATATAGTTTTCATCAGGTAATGTATAATCTCCAAGTTCTATATAGCCTGGGTCATTAAATATCCTATTTGATAAGTTAGGTATATTTTCAAGACCTGAAGCTAATGTTATAACCTTAAAGGTTGAACCTGGAGCATATAATCCTTGTGTTGCTCTATCAAAAAATATACTTTCATTGCCATCTTTATACCCCTCCATAGATTCAGTTAAATTATTAGGATCAAAAGATGGATAAGATACGCTTGCAAGTATAGCTCCTGTTTTAGGGTTAATTGCTACTACTGCCCCTGCTTTATACTTGCTAAGCTCATTATAAGCAATTTTTTGAACCCTCTCATTCAGAGTCGTGTATACGTTATCACCTTTTTTAATATTATTTCTATCATTAAACAGCTTTATTATATCAAAACTACCACTATATTGATAAGTCGTTAACTCTTGATTATAGTATGATTCTAGGCCAAGACTTCCATAAATAGGACTATAATATCCCACAACATTAGCGAATATCTTTCCATAAGGGTAATCTATATCTTGAGTTAAGACTCCTTTATACTTAGATTGTGAAAGAATATTTCCCTCACTATCATATATATTACCTCTAATAATCCTATTTTCTCTAGCTATATTAGCTGTATTACTACTCATTTTTGATATTTTATAAGCCTTAAATATAGCAAAATAAGTTATATAAGCAATAAGAAGTAATAGCAGTATCATAAATACCGCCATTACTTTCTTAATTGCTTTATTATATCTATTATTTTCTCTATCCACTTAATCACCATCCTAAACACTCTATAATAATTCCTATATAAAATATTATGATGAATTTAAATAGAAATTATTTAATATGTTTTAGATGACTTAGTAAATAATTTATCTTTCGTTAAGATTTATTATTCTGTTGTTATAGAGTTATCATTAGCTGAAGATGCATTCATTATATTTTCTGTTTTTGAACCATTAGTTGGGTCAGGTGTAGTAGATAATTGTCCACTTACCATATCCCCTGAACCTTCATTTGTTATATTATCAACATTATCAGGTATCATTCCTAATTGTTTTAAATAAGTGTTCATTATAGCTCCAGCAATATGACCTGCAATTGCATCCTCTGGACTAGTATCTTGAACAACAACAGCTACAGCTATTGTATCTCCTGAATATCCTGCAAACCATGAATCAACTTCATTTCCACCTGCTCCTGTTTGAGCAGCACCTGTTTTAGCACCTGCATCAGGAATATTTCTAAACTCTGGCCATTCATTCCAATCACCTATATCTGGATCATCATATTTATCTGGCCAAGCTCTTTGATCAACTACAAAGGCCATAGCCTCTTGATCTCTTTGTGCTACTGCTTGTGACATAACTGTTCTATAGGCTTCTACTGAAGTATTTTCAACAGTTTTACCATCACTTGCAACAACCTTGCTAACTAAATAAGGTCTCATCATAACACCATCATTAGCTATTGTTCCCGCTATCAACGCCATTTGTGTTGGAGTTGCAAGATCTTGTGCTTGCCCCATACCACTCATTGCTATATCTGCTTCTTGATTTTCTGAGTATGTAGGGAACTGACTTTCTGCTAAATTAAATCCAACTGTTGGTATATGTTCATTAAATCCAAAAGCCTCAGCAGTTGCTTTAAGTCTTGCATTTCCTAATTCTACTGCTATAATTCCACCAAATACAACATTACTTGATACTGATAATGCTCCATTTAATGTAAGTGTTCCCCAATCTACTGAACCCTCATCTGTTAATTTATAATCTCCAAGTTGTATATATCCTGGATCATTAAAAGTTTCATTACCAAGACCTGGAATATTTTCAAGACCAGATGTCATTGTTACCATCTTAAATGTTGAACCTGGAGCAAGTAATCCTTGTGTTGCCCTATCAAAGAATAACCCTTCACCAGTTTTTTGATCTTGCTCCATAGATGTACTTAAGTTGTTAGGATCAAAGTCTGGATAAGATACACTTGCAAGTATTGCTCCAGTTTTAGGGTCAATAGCTACAGCTGCTCCAGCCTTATACTGACTTAACTCCTTATATGCAACTTCTTGAAGCTGAGCATCTAAAGTTGTATAAACATTATCTCCATACTGCTTTTTATCTCTATCTTTAAATAATTTAAATATATTAAAATCATCCCATATGCTAGTATCACTAGTATATGTTGAAAGCTCTTTATTGTAAGTAGATTCAAGGCCTGTAGATCCATACCTTGGACTTACATATCCTACAACCGCTGATGTAGCCTTACCAAATGGATAATAAATAGTTTGTTCTAATCCATCAACTTTTGTCTCAGCTAAAGCTTGACCAAAGGTATCATAGATATTTCCTCTTATTACTTGTTTCTCTATAGCAAGTTTTGCTGTATTACCAGTCTTATTATTTATTGTTGGATCTTGGAAGACACCAAAATAAGCTATGTACGATATAAGAGCTATTAAAAGAATAAAGAATACTATCATTATTCTTTTAACATTTTTTGCAGCTCTTTCTTGAGGAGAAAGAACCACTTTTTCTTTAGACTTCTTTTTCTTTAGATTTGGATTTTTATTATTCTTATTATTATTTAAGTTGTTATTTTCTAAATTTTTATTTTCTTTATCACTCACTATCTATTGCCCTCCTCTGAAACTTTTTGAAGTATTCCTAGAGCAAAGAATATTGTTAACATAGATGTTCCACCATAACTTAACATTGGAAGAGTTATCCCTGTTAATGGTATTACAGCAAATACCCCGCCTACTATAACTAAAACTTGTGCAACTATCATTGCACTAAAGCCAACTGCAGCTAACTGCGAAAATTTATCTTTAGCATATAATGCACTTCTTATTCCCCTATAAAATAACAAGAAATATAAAATCATTAGCCCTACAGCAAATATCATTCCAAATTGCTCAGCTATTATGGTATAGACAAAGTCTGTGGATGCTTCTGGAACTAAGGATGGATATCCGTTACCTAAACCTGTTCCAAAAAGACCACCTGTAGACATTGTATAAAATCCTTGAACCAGCTGATATCCAGAACTAGATGCATATTTCCATACATTTGCCCCTACTACTTCAAATCTTTGTCTAACATATCCTAAGCTAAAATATCCTATTGTTCCACCAAGTACAAGTCCTATTAAGCACATTAGCACGTATTTTCCATTTGAAGTTGCTAAATATAATATTGTTAGTGATACTACAAAGAACATAAGGGCCATACCTAAATCATGCTGTAAAAACATTAAAATTATAGAATAACCAACAACTAAAATCGGTTTTATTAACCCCTTTATATCATCTATAAATTTATCTTTTTTCTTATAGCTTATAAGAACAGAAGCTAGATACAATACTAAAAATAGCTTACCAAATTCAGCAGGTTGGAAACTAAGTGGACCTATTACAACCCAGTTTTTAGCACCATTTATTTCTGTCCCTATTACTAAAGACATAGCCATAAATATTAACGTTCCTATTAAATATATTCTTTTATATTTAGCAAATGTTTTTAAATCAGGTAAAGCTAAAGTTATAATAAGATATACAATTAAACCAATACAAAACCATATTAATTGCTTCATAGCTAAACTAGAATTTATTACATAAAGTATACCTATACTTACAGTAATAAGAACATCTACAAACATAATTATGTATTTATCCCCATTAGGCTTAAATTTTCTTAAGATAATATAAGGTACTATTATTGCTACTAAAAGTGTTACACCCATATACAGTGCAGTTGTAGATACTGGATCTGCTATTAAAGCTAAATTTACAAATATACCTATGCACAAAAGGCATATAAGTAACATTATCCTTATCTCATATTTAACAGTATTCATCTTATCACCTCTATTATCCTATAATCTTAAAGGCTGTACTTCCAAATCTTACAATATCATTAACATTTAGTCTTACTTTACCTTCAATCTTATTTTCATTAATATAAGTTCCATTAGTACTTTGTAAATCCTCTAAGAAATATTCATTATTTTTAAGATATATCTTTGCATGATATGAAGAAACAAATCTGTCATTAAGAACTATTGTGTTATTGTCCTTTCTTCCTAATGTAACAGTACCATTTATAGGAATAATAGACCCAACCTTTAATTTGCTTTCATCCATAGAAGTTAAAACCTCTAAGCCTTTTATAGTTATGCTATTCTCTTTTTTAGTACTATCTTTTGTTTTTTGAGTAGTATTTTTTGTTTTTTGAGTAGTATTTTTTTGAGTAGTATTTATTACTTTCCTTTTACCTCCCTTTACATCCTTGTACATTATTCTTAATGCGTAAAGAATTATAGAGTATAAAATTATTATGAAAATTACTCCAAAAAATAAACCAGCTAATTGATCAAAATCCATTATTTCACCTCTACATTAGTTTTATAGTTTATTTTAATCTGACGCTACACTATACATGTAGTACTATGCACATAGTAATCATTATACAATAAAATAAGTTATTTTCATATTAAATTCATATTAAAATTTACCTATTTTTATATTTAAATATACATTATAATAGCTATTTAAAATTTGTTTATTACATCTTTTTATATAATTATTTTTTATAATTATATATTATAAATAGGCCTTTAAATAAAGTTAAATTTTAAAGCAAAATTTAAAATAATTTTATTATTAATAAATTTTATGTACAGTTTATTCCTCCTTTAATAATAAATAAAAACCCCTTTCTTATAGTTATTTACTGATTCTAATAATCATTTTTAATAAGCAAATATTATAATTTAACTTTGTTTCCTATACCTATAAAATATCAGCAAAATTTAATAAGCATAATTGTTTTCTCCAAAAATTATACATCTTATTTTTTACGAAACAATGTCATAATAAAAAAGTTATAAATTTTATATAAATATTTATTATTAAAATCATTTTTTTAATATTATTATAATTGATAAAATAAAAGTACCATAAACACATAATCTAGTATTTATGATACCTAATATAATATAAAAATTATTTCACTTACTTTGCAGAGTTTTCTTGTTTATCTTTATTCTTTTTAAATAAAGACCAACCTTTTTTCTCTTTCTTTTCCTTTTTATCCTCTTTTTTCTTTTTCGAATTCTTATCCTCTGATTTTGAACCTTTATTGTCTTTCTCTTTATTTTCCTTTTTAGGCTCTTTATTTTCTGTTGGTGCCTTTTTCTCTTGTTTTTTATTTGAATCTTCTTTAGGCTTATTTGCATCTTTATTTTCTACTGGGGCTTTCTTCTCTTGCTCTTTACTTGGATCTGCTTTTTTTTCTTCATTAGGTTTAGTTATGCCTTTATTTTCTTCTGGTACTTTTTTCTCTTGTTCTTTACTTGGATCTACCTTCTTTTCTTCATTAGCTTTGTTATTATCTTTATTTTCTGTTGGTACTTTTTTCTCTTGCCCTTTACTTGGATCTGTCTTTTTTTCTTCCTTTGCCTTATTTGGATCTTTATTTTCTACTGATGGTTTTTTATCTTTCTCCTTATTTGTATCTAGCTTCTTTTCTTCATTTGGTTTATTTGCATCTTTATTTTCTAATGGTATTTTTTTATCATGTTCTTTACTTGAATCTTTGTTTTCTATAGGTTTTTTATTATCCTTTTGATTCTCTAAAGCTTTATTTGTTTCAGGTTTTTTCTCATCTTTTGCTTTTCCATTATCTGTTTTTGCCCCTGGTTTTTGATTTTCAGTATTTCCGCCCTTTTCTCCTTCATCATTTTCAATTTCTATTGTATTTTGTGTTTCTACATTAGGAGTAGCACTTACTACATAAGGACTAGCAAAAACGGGAACATTTAACGCAATAGTCATAAGAGCTGTTAATGAAATTATTTTTCCCTTTTTCATACATTCCCATTGCAAAATATATAGACATAATTTGCAACGTTTCACCTCTCTTTCGTAATATGTGTTATTTTTTTACAAATTAAGCCATAATCAAACCACAATTGTACATAATTAGATTTAGTATCTTCATTCAAATTTATACATATTACTACAAATTTAATATTTTCGAAACAAATATTAAAGAAAATTTAACCATATTTTAATGACTTTTCATAAAAAACAGTTTATTATAATATATGTTAATATAAATAAAAGGAGTGTATGTATGCGAATACTTAATTTTATTAGAGGTATTTTTATGGCTATGGCAGATAGTGTACCTGGAGTTTCTGGTGGTACTATAGCATTTATACTTGGTTTTTATGATGAATTTATTTCATCATTAGATACGCTTACTTCAAATAAAAGTAAAAAAGAGAAAAAGAAGGCTATATCATTCTTGTTTAAGATAGGTATTGGTTGGATATTTGGATTTATCTTATCAATTTTATTTATTTCATCTATATTTGAAAGCCAAATATATAAGATAAGTTCATTATTTATTGGGTTTATAATTTTTTCACTCCCTATAATATATATTGAAGAGAAGAAATCAATAATTAATAAATATAAAAATATTATATGGGCTATTGTAGGACTTGCTCTAGTTGTTTTAATAACATACTTTAATCCTGTATCTTCTAGTGGTGATGCTACTATATCATTTTCAAATCCTAACATTGGTCTATATATTTATGTTTTTATCGTTGGAATTATAGCAATTTCAGCTATGGTTTTACCTGGTATTTCTGGTTCTACGTTATTACTTATATTTGGTTTATATGTTCCTATAATCTCTGCTATTAAAGAAATTCTACACTTTAATTTTTCTTATCTTCCTATAGTTTTCGTTTTTGGAATAGGAGTTGTTGTAGGTATTTTATCAACTATAAAATTAATAAAAAAACTTTTAATAACTAAAAGATCTCAACTTATCTATTTCATATTAGGTCTTATGCTAGGTTCAGTGTACGCAGTATTTATGGGACCTACTACTTTAGAAGTTGCAAAACCTGCTATGAATTTTAGCACATTTAATATAATATTTTTCTTAATAGGTGGAGGTATAATATTCTTTCTTCAAAAACTTAAAAGTACTTTTGAAAAAAGTCTGTAAAAAAAACTAAATCATCTCTATATAAAACTTCTAATATAAAGCAAATATAATACTTTAAAAGCTATCAAATAGAAAAAGTCTATTTGATAGCTTTTAATGAATATTACAAACTTATTATTTAAAGCTTAATTTATTTCCTAAAATAAATTTGATTTTATTTCCTGTAATATTTTTAATCATTGAAATCCATAATATTGTTGTAGATTAAAGATTATTTAATCTTTAACTAAAATTAATAAATAAAGGAGACTTAAAAATGGAAGGAAAAAGAGCTCAAGATTATATTAATGAAGTAAAGAGTACTTTAACATCAGCTGAGTCATGCTTACAACAAGCTTGTTCTAAAGCTGAAAATCAACAAAATAAGCAAAAAATAGAAAGTGCTATGCAATCTTTAAAAACTGCTTGTGATTGTTTAAATCAATATAGAGATTAGTCATTTACGAAATCCCCGAATATTTAAGCTACTAAAAGAGATCTTCTCTTTTAATAGCTTAAATATTTTGTCTTAAATATATATCTGAAAACTCCACTCTTGTTCCCTTTATATAATTTTGTAAATCTACATATTCACTTACTAACATAGCATCTTCATATATTATATTAGGTAATTTTATAACAAATTCTGTCCACTTGTTTACTTCACTTCTAGCTTCAATAGTACCACCATGTAATTCAATTAATGATTTCGTTAATGACAAGCCAATTCCACTTCCTTCACTTATCTTAGTTAATCTAGAGTTTGCTTGCCCAAACTTTTCAAATATTCTTTCTATCTTATTTTCCTCTATTCCAATTCCAGTATTTCTTACCACAATCTCTACAAACTCTTTACTCTCTTTCATGAGAACTGTGATTTTACCATTATCATCATTAAATTTAATAGCATTAGATATTAAGTTTAACATAACTCTTTCCATTTTATTCAAATCAAAGGATAGTATTTTTTCCTCTATTTCTGTATCAAAAATCATGTTTATGTTGTTTTTTTTAGCAAACTCTACTGATGAGTCAAAAATATCCTCTACAAATCTTACTATATCATAAGTTTGAGGGTTAAAATCTAATGTTCCTGTATCTAATTTTGTGCAATCAATTAAATTATTAACTAATCTTAAAAGTCTTAAAGCATTTTTATCTATATCCTGTATATAGCCGTGGTATCTTCTATTCTTACATTTATAACATTTTCCTATAGTCTGATTTATCATTTGAAGTGCACTAAATATTACATTTAAAGGAGTCATAAATTCATGAGTTAAGTTAGCAAAAAATTCAGTTCTAAGTCTTTCAAATTCTAAATCTAATTTTTTTCTAGTTGTTATATCTCTGGTTATACATAACAATCCTTCTATTTTGTTATATCTATTAGTAAAAGGAATCTTTACTGTTTCTAAATATATATTTTCTCCCTTTTTATCAGTTATAGTATTATAATATATTTTTTCTTTCTTAGATAACATTACTTCTTCATCTTGATTCATGTACTCACAAGGATTAATATCTATGTCTGTTTTTATTTCACTTTCTAATTTTCCTATTATGTTTTCTATTTTAACGTTATAAGCTTTAGCAAAAGCCTCATTACAATAAGTTATTACTCCGTCTTCATTCTTGTAAGCTATCTTATCTGGAATTCTTTTATTTATTATTTCAATAAGTTTCTCTTGTTTACGGCATTTTTTTTCACATCTACATAAAAGACTTAGTTCCCCTGTAAGCCAAATTGAAAATTTGTTACTATCTAGTTTTATAATACTTGTATTATAGTATTTATCTATATTGGGTATATATAAATCCAGGCTATATTCAGAAACCTCTTCTAATTTTTTAAATGTTTCCTCTAGAAATTCTAAATTGTCTAGCCCAAAGGCTTTTAATAAACTACTATCTTTAGAATTAATTAAATCTATCATCTTTATATTAGAATACTCTATATCAAAATCTTCGATCTTTTCATCCGTATCTTTCTTTATAGAACCTAGTATACAAGGTATAGGACTTCTATCAATCATACTTAAATACATCTTGTCTACATCTTTCATAATTTTAAACCCTCTATCATACGTTTATTTAATTTCAATATTTCTATTTTAACACATTTTTATTTTTTTGGAATATTATATCATAAAATATTTTGTAATATTATATAAATTTTTAGTAGTTTTTATATAATTACAAGATAATAATTATATATCTTGGAGGAAATTATGACTTTTTTCTTAGAAATTAATCCAGTATTACAAGGTCTTTTAGCTACACTATTTACTTATTCAATTACAGCACTTGGAGCTGCTTTAGTATTCTTTTTTAACAAAGTAAACAAAAAATTCTTAAATTGTATGTTAGGATTTGGTGCTGGAGTTATGATTGCAGCAAGCTTTTGGTCTTTACTTATGCCGTCAATAGAATTATGTCAAGAACTTGCTATGAATGAATTATTAATTCCCTCAATAGGTTTCTTTCTTGGCGGAATATTTATAATAGTAGCTGATAAACTTATGGATAAGTTTTCCTATGGGAAAATGATAGCTTCTGATAGTCCTAATAGTTCCATTAAATGTACTAAAGAAAAATACAAAAAAAGTATACTTTTAGTTACAGCAGTTACTCTTCATAATATACCTGAAGGATTAGCAGTCGGTGTTGCCTTTGGTGGTGTTGCTGCCGGGATTCCCGGAACAAGTGTAGTTGCTGCTATGACATTAGCCCTTGGTATTGGGCTTCAAAATTTTCCCGAAGGAGCAGCTGTATCACTTCCACTTAGAAGAGAAGGTGTATCAGTTGGAAAAAGTTTTTTATATGGCCAATTATCAGGAATAGTTGAACCAATAGCTGGTGTCTTTGGTGCTTTAGCTGCGGTATCTTCAAGATCTGCTTTACCCTTACTTTTAGCTTTCTCAGCAGGTGCTATGATTTCAGTTGTAGGTTCTGAACTTTTGCCTGAAGCTTCTATAGAAAATAAAACTTTAACAACAATAGGTTTAATTTTAGGCTTTATATTAATGATGGTTCTAGATGTTGCTCTTGGGTAAACTAAAATTTATTATACTTATTATTAATACTTGAATTATGTTTTTATAAAGGTTATATTTCACCATACCTCTAAAACCCTAGATTTCTCTAGAATTAATAATTATCTAAAATATATCTTTTATAAAATATAATAGGATTGTATCGAAAAAATTGATACAATCCTATTATGATTAGAAATTTTATTCTAAATATTTCTTTAAATACTTTCCTGTATATGACTCATCAATTTTGCATATATCTTCTGGTGTTCCACATCCAACTACTGTTCCACCTTTATCTCCACCTTCAGGACCTAAGTCAATTAAATAATCAGCACATTTTATCATATCTAAATTATGCTCAATTACAACTACTGTATTTCCTCCATCAACTAATCTTTGAAGGATTTTTATAAGTCTTTTTACATCATGAATATGAAGACCAGTTGTTGGCTCATCTAAAATATATATAGTTTTTCCTGTACTTCTTTTTGAAAGCTCGTAAGCAAGCTTTATTCTTTGAGCCTCTCCTCCTGAAAGCTGGGTTGAAGGTTGACCAAGCCTTATATAACCTAGTCCTACATCATAAAGAGTTTGAAGCTTATTTTTTATTCTTGGGATATTTTCAAAAAACTCTAAAGCGTCCTCTACTGTCATATTTAATACATCATCAATATTTTTACCTTTATATCTAACTTCTAAAGTTTCCCTGTTATATCTCTTGCCTTTACAAACTTCGCATGGAACATAAACATCAGATAAAAATTGCATTTCTATTTTTATTATTCCGTCACCACTACAAGCTTCACATCTTCCACCTTTAACATTAAAAGAAAATCTTCCAGGTTTATATCCTCTCATTTTTGCTTCTTGAGTTTGAGAGAATAATTCTCTAATTATATCAAAAGTTCCTGTGTAAGTTGCTGGATTACTCCTTGGTGTTCGCCCTATTGGACTTTGGTCAATATCAATTATTTTATCTATATTTTCGTAGCCTAAAATTTCTTTATGATTTCCAGGCATATATTTTGATTTATTTATTATTTTATTAAGGCCTTTATATAAAATCTCATTTGTTAATGTACTTTTTCCAGAACCTGATACTCCTGTTACCATAGTTAAAGTTCCAAGGGGCACTTTTACATTAACATTCTTTAAGTTATTTTCTTTAGCACCTTTTATAGTAATAAAGTTTCCATTTCCTTTTCTTCTTTCAGTTGGAACTTCTATCTTTTCTTCTCCTGTTAGATACTTTCCTGTTAAAGAGTTATTATCTTTTAAAATTTCATCATAAGTACCCGCAAAAGTAACTTCTCCACCATGTTCACCAGCACCTGGGCCAATATCTACTATATAATCAGCTTCCCTTATTGTATCTTCATCATGTTCAACAACTATTAAGGTATTTCCAACATCCCTTAATTGCTTTAAAGTTGCTATAAGTCTATCATTATCTCTTTGATGAAGCCCTATTGATGGTTCATCTAAGATATATAAAACACCCATAAGCTGAGAGCCTATTTGAGTTGCAAGCCTTATTCTTTGTGCTTCTCCACCAGATAGTGTCCCTGCATTTCTAGCTAAGTCTAAATAATCTAGTCCAACATTTATTAAGAATCCTAATCTCTCTTTTATTTCCTTTATTATTTGACCACTTATTATCTTATCTTTTTCTGAAAACTCTAAGGAATTTATAAACTTTAACTCTTCTCCAATAGACATTTTAGTAAATTCAGTTATATTTTTATCTCCAACAGTTACAGCTAAAGCCTCTGGTTTTAATCTAGCTCCTTTACATTTAGGACATGAATTATCACTCATATATCTTTCAACTTCTGTTTTTATAATATCAGAATTTGTTTCCATATATCTTCTCTTTAAGCTGTTTATTTCTCCTTCAAAGAAATGATTATAAACAGATTGAACTCCCTCTTTTGTATAAGTTACAGGAATTTTATCTCCATTTAATCCATACATGAGAACATTCTGAACTTCTTTAGATAAATCCTTATACTTTGTATCTAAATCAAAATTATATTTACCCATTAATGCAGTTAAAACAGCATAAGTCCAAGAATCTTTTTTTAGCCTAGCATCTCCCCAAGTAGATATAGCACCTTCTCTTATTGATAAATCTTTATTTGGAACAACTAAATTTTCATCTATTTCAAGTAAAGTTCCAAGACCATCACAATAATCACACTTTCCAAAAGGTGAATTAAATGAAAATAATCTTGGTTCTAACTCATCTATACTTATTCCACAATCAGGACAAGCAAAGTTTTCACTAAATAATCTATCCTCTTCTTTATCAATTAAGTTTATAATAACTAGTCCATCAGCTAATTTTAAAGCCATTTCTATAGAATCTGTTAATCTAGTTTCAATGCCTTCTTTAACTATAAGCCTATCTATAACTGCTTCTATATTATGCTTTTTATTTTTTTCAAGCTTTATTTCTTCCTCTGTTAAATCATAAATAACTCCATCTATTCTTGCCCTAACATAACCTTGCTTTTTTATATTTTCTAAAACTTTTTCATGAGTTCCTTTTCTTCCTCTTATTATAGGGCTTAGAATTTGAATCTTTTCTCTATCTGATAAAGCCATAACAGAATCTACAATTTGGTCTACTGATTGCTTAGATATTTCTTTTCCACACTTAGGACAATGAGGAACTCCAACTCTAGCATATAAAAGTCTTAAATAATCATAAATTTCAGTTACAGTCCCCACAGTAGAACGTGGATTTTTTGATGTTGTTTTTTGGTCTATTGAAATAGCAGGTGACAACCCTTCAATACTTTCAACATTTGGTTTATCCATTTGACCTAAAAACTGTCTTGCATAGGAAGATAAAGATTCAACATATCTTCTTTGCCCCTCTGCATAAATAGTATCAAATGCTAAAGAAGATTTACCAGAACCTGAAAGTCCAGTAAATACAACTAGCTTATCCCTTGGTATCTTTAAATCTATATCTTTTAAATTATTAACCTTAGCTCCCTTTACAATAATTTCATCTTTCATAGTTTCTCCTTACTCCCTATATATTAAATATAATTATAAAACTATATTTCATTTTCATCCTTCACAAACATAAGTTCGGTTAATCATTATTTTATGCTTGTTAACTTATTATGTCAATTCTTATCCTTTTCAGCCAAAAGCTATATAAATATAGAACTTATAATTTAAATCTACTTATTAAACATAAATCTAATCATAATATTGGTGACAACAGCCTTGAAATAGCTTCTTTAAACTTTATAAATCCTCCTCTATTGTCATACATATCTTTGGTAAGTTCAATACTATTTATTATATCATTTTCGAATATTTTCCTTTGTTTTATTGCATTATCTATAGAATATATAAAGGCATTTACTTCAAAATTTAATCTAAAGCTTCTTATATCCATATTAGTAGTACCAATTGTTAAAATCATATCATCGGCTACAATAGTTTTAGCATGCATAAAAGAATTCTCATCATATAAATATATTTTAGCCCCATATTCTAAAAGTTCCCCTACATAATAATAAGTAGCCCAATAAACAAAAGGATGATCTGGCTTTGATGGTATCATTATTCTTATATCTACACCCCTTAAGCAAGATAACCTTATATATTCTAATGTAGCTTTATCTAATATTAAGTAAGGTGATTGAATATAGATATATTCTTTGGCTAATCCTATAATATTTAAATATCCATACTCTATATTTGGAGTTCTAAGATCTGGTCCACTTGAAACTATTTGAATATAGGTATTATTATTTCCACTATCTTGTTCTATATCATTTAATAAATATCTTGAAAAATCTATACTTTCTTTAGAAGCATATTCCCAATCCATTAGAAATCTTAAATCTAGATAATTTACGCTTGTACCTTGAACCTTTATATCTGTATCTCTCCAATTTCCTAACTTCTCATCTTGCCCTAAATATTCATTTCCAATATTAGATCCTCCTAAAAAAGCCATCTTTCCATCTATAATTGCTATCTTTCTATGATTTCTATAATTTGCATTAAAATTTATAACCTTTAAAAAGGTAGGAAAAAATACAGATACTTTCCCTCCATTTTTTTTAAACTCCTTTAAATACTTTTTTTTAAACTTCTTACTTCCTACTGCATCATATAAAAGTCTTACCTGAACCCCTTCTTTAGCCTTTTTTGACAAAATCTCTAATACCCTTTTCCCCATATCATCATTTTTGAAAGTGTAATACTGCATATTAATAAACTCCTTAGCACTTTTAAGCTCATAAAGTAAACTTTCAAACATTTCGCTGGGATTAGTATATATATGCACTTTATTTTCCTTAGTTAAAACTCCATCATCTAAGTTTAAAAATGTTCTTATAACTCTCTTGTTTTTATATAAAATCTCATTACTTTTTTCATCTACCTTGTTAATATCTTCTAACGACTCATTAATCTTTTCTTTTAAGTATAAAGCCCTCTCTTTCTCTAAACTAAACATATTTGCATTACTCATATTTCTACCTATCAACATATAAATACATAACCCTATAATTGGCATAAATATAAATAAAATAATCCATGATAATATTGACCGTACATCTCTTTTTTCTTTAAAAACTAAATTTAAGGCAATAAGCAGATTTATTAAATATATTATTATTCTAAAAGAAACGTATAACCTCATGATTTATCCTCCAAACATAAAATAATAGAATACTAATTATTGAACTTACTAGATTTTAAGACCCTATTATTTATATAGTATAATTAATTTAAATAATAATTATTAAAAATTTTAAGGAGGAAAAATATGAACTCTAGTGAAAGACGTGAAAAAATTTTATCTATGATAAAAAACTCAAAAAAACCACTTAGTGGATCTTTTATAGCAAAAGAATTAAATGTAAGTCGCCAACTTATTGTTGGTGATGTAGCACTCTTAAGAGCATCAGGTTCTGATATAATATCTACAGCCAGGGGGTACATTATAAATGATACTAAAGAAAATGATCGCTTTTTATTAAAGACTATAGCCTGCAAACATACTAAAGAAGATATGGCAGATGAATTAAACACTATAGTTGATGAAGGTGCAATAGTTATGGATGTAACAATAGAACACCCCGTTTACGGCCAATTAACAGGAGATTTACATATATCTTCTAGACGTCATGTTTTAGATTTTATAGAAAAGTTAAACTCTAAAGATTCTCAAATGTTATCTAAACTTACTCAAGGAATACATCTTCACACTGTAAAATGTGAGAGTCAAGAAATGTATAATAATATTTTAAAAGCATTAAAATCTAAGGGATACTTGCTTTAGCAATCTATATTCATTTTACATGAGTATATCTGAAAATTAAACTATATATCTATCATAACCAAGTTTACTTAATAATTTATAATATTTAACATTTTATTGACTATTTTACAAATAGCTTGTATTATAATTACATGTGTAATGACACATGTAATTATAATTGAGAGGTATTTTTATGAATCATAATGTAAATTCAAGAAAATTAGTTTTAACAGCTATTCTTTGTGCTATAGGTATTGTAATTCCTATATTTTCACCCCTTAAAATAATTTTAGAACCAGCTTCTTTCACATTAGCTAGCCATGTCCCTATATTTATAGCTATGTTTATTTCTCCTAGCGTTGCTCTATTAGTTGCTACTGGAACAACCTTAGGATTTTTGCTTGGAGGATTTCCCATAGTTATAGTCCTTAGAGCTTTAAGTCATAGCATATTTGCTTCCTTAGGAGGAGTCTTTTTAAAAAAATATCCAAATACACTAACTTCAACTAAAAATTCTTTTTTATATTCATTAGTTATTGGGTTTATTCATTCTATATGCGAAATCTTAATAGTAATACCTTCCTATATATCAGCAAATCTTGCACAAGGTTATTATGATAAGGGATTTCTATTTTCAATTGTAATATTAATAGGCCTTGGAACTATAGTTCATAGCATGATAGATTTATGGATATCACAAAAAATATGGACGACTATTCCTAAATCAATAATAAAAAAATTAGTTGTAACTAACTAAAATTTTTATTACGAACTAAATTTATATGAAATCACCTATTATTTACAATATATTAATTGCTATTTTTAGTATAATTATATAAAATTATACTTATATAATTAAATAAAAACTATCTATAGTTTTTATTTACAAAAGGGGTGGTAATTATTAGTTCCAAAAAATATATTTATTTAGTCTTTTCACGAACAGGTACTCTATTTTCAAGAGTTATAAATTTTGGACTTAGCCACAAATACGCTCACGTATCTCTTAGCTTTGATTCAAGTTTAAATACTATGTACTCTTTTGGTAGAATAAACCCTGATAATCCCTTTATAGCAGGGCTAATTACAGAAAATATAGATGGAGGAATATTTACTAAATTTCCTTACAGTGAATGCATGATATATAAAGTTACAGTTACAGAAAATCAACTTAATAGACTAAAAAAAGAATTAGAAAAATTTATGAAAGAACAAAAAAAATATAGATATAATTTCTTAGGAGTTTTTACAGCTTATTGGGATAAACCTCGTGAAAAAGATTATTATTACTTTTGTTCTCAATTTGTTTCAGAACTTCTTATAAAAAGTTCAATTTATAAAAGCACTAAACTCCCAGCCTTAATAAGTCCTAAGGATTTATTATCCATTGACAATAAAGAAATAATTTACGAAGGATTTGTATGCAATTATTCTAAATCAATACATGGAGCTTTAGTTGCCTATTAGTTTATTAATACAAAATCAAAAAAACTGTATCAAAAGTCCATTATTCTTAATATATTAAAATTATATATTATAGATATAAAATTATTTTGATACAGTCTATTTATTATTTTATTTCTTACATACTTTCTTTAAGTTCCTTTATAATATCCCTAAGTTCTGCTGCCCTCTCAAATTGTAGATTTTTAGCAGCTTCTTTCATTTCTTTTTCATACTCTTTAATAAGCTTATCTTTCTCTAAAACTTTTTCCTTTTTATTAGACTTAGATTTTTTTGGTCTATCCTCTTCACTTTCAACAGCCTCTATAACTTTTCTCACTTCTTTTACTATTGTTTTTGGTATTATATTATGCTTCTCATTATATTTTTCCTGAATTTCACGTCTTCTTTCAGTTTCCTTTATTGCTCTATCCATTGAATTTGTTATTCTATCTGCATACATTATTACTTTACTCTCAGAATTTCTAGCAGCTCTTCCTATAGTTTGTATTAATGATGTTTCAGACCTTAAAAATCCTTCCTTATCAGCATCTAAAATTGTAACTAGTGCAACTTCTGGGATATCAAGACCTTCCCTTAAAAGGTTTATTCCAACTAGAACATCGTATTTTCCAAGCCGTAAATCTTTTATTATTTTCATTCTCTCTATTGTATCTATATCAGAATGCATATAAACCGCTTTAACTTTTAAATCCTTTAAATACTCAGTTAAATCCTCAGCCATTTTTTTAGTTAAAGTAGTTATTAATGTTCTAAATCCCTTTTTAGTTGTTTTATTTATTTCACTATATAAATCATCAATTTGACCATCTATTGGCCTTATTATTATTTCAGGGTCTAAAAGTCCTGTTGGCCTTATTATCTGCTCTGCAACATTTTTAGAATGTTCTAACTCATATTGTCCTGGTGTTGCACTTACGAAAACTACTTGATTTATCTTTTCCTCAAATTCCTCAAATTTTAAAGGTCTATTATCAAAGGCACAAGGAAGCCTAAAACCATATTCAACTAAATTTTCTTTTCTTGATCTATCTCCTGCATACATAGCTCTTACTTGAGGAAGTGTCACATGGCTTTCATCAATAAACATTAAAAAATCATCTGGAAAGAAATCTAAAAGAGTTTGAGGTGGCGTTCCTGGTGCTCTATTATCTAAAATTCTTGAATAATTTTCAATTCCTTGGCAATACCCCATTTCCTTTATCATTTCAATATCAAAATTTGTTCTTTGTTTAAGTCTTTGAGCCTCTAATATTCTATCCTGTTCATTTAATTCTTTAAGTCTTTCTTCAAGTTCATCTTCTATAACTGTTATAGCTTTTGCTTGAGTTTCTTGAGTTGTAGCAAAGTGTGATGCTGGAGTTATGAGAATATGCTTTCTATTTCCTATAATTTTTCCTGTTAAAACATCAAATTCTCTTATTCTATCTATTTCATCTCCAAAAAACTCAACTCTTATTCCCTTAGCTGATGAATAGGATGGAATTATATCTAAATTATCTCCCCTTACTCTAAAGGTTCCCCTTGAAAAATCAATATCATTTCTTTCATACTGAAGCTCTATAAGTTTTTTAACTACTTCATCTCTATCTTTTATCATTCCAGGTCTTAAAGAAATAGTTAGCTTTTTATATTCCTCAGGATTACCAAGTCCATAAATACATGAAACTGAAGCTACAATTATAACATCTCGCCTTTCTAAAAGAGCAGCTGTAGCTGAGTGACGAAGCTTATCTATTTCATCATTTATGGAAGCATCTTTTTCTATAAATGTATCAGTATGTGCTATGTACGCTTCTGGTTGATAATAATCATAATATGAAACAAAATACTCAACTATACTATCTGGGAAAAATTCTTTAAACTCTGAGCAAAGCTGAGCTGCCAATGTTTTATTATGAGCTAAAATAAGAGTTGGCCTTTGTTCTCTTTCTATTATATTAGCCATAGTAAATGTTTTTCCTGAACCTGTAACCCCTAAAAGAGTTTGTCCCCAGTCACCTTTATTTATAGAATCTACTAAGCTTTCAATAGCTTGTGGTTGATCACCATTTGGTTTAAATTTTGAACTTATCTTAAAATCACTCATTTACTAATCTTTAGTGAATTTTATATCACTAAATTTTCACATCCTTTCTAAAATTCCATTCCTATGATGAAACTAATTTTAAATATTGATTTAAGCTATGCTTTGATAATTATTGATATTAGTATAGAGATTAAATTATTTTTTTATTAAATAATCTTTATATAAAATCAATATCATATTAAAACATAGCTTTAATATAAAATAAATATAATTTTTATACATTTTTTCTTAACTGAGAGATTCCTATTATCTTATCTATATTATATCTTTTTCTTATATTTATAGGTACTAAAATTATACCAAACCTTACTGATTTACTTTCACTACTTATAACATAATCTTTAATTTCACCCTTTATGTTTTTTATCCTTAATGTAGTATTTATATATTTATTTGTTATAGATTTAAGAATCTGTACCTCATTAAAGGGTTTTAATCCATTTAGCCCTATTATTTTATCTCCACTTCTCACACCTTCTTTAAAAGCTACAGACTTTGGGACAACATCCAAAATACATATTCCCTCTTCATCAGAAACAAAAAGTGGCTTTGATTTTTTCTCTATATATTTTTCTATGTACCTAATAATAACATAAATACTTGGCATAAGAATTATAGATAGAATTTCTAAATCTATTCTATACCTACCTAATAAAGATATAAAAAATAATATAGTTCCATATATAATCATTACAACTCCAGAACCTATAGTTTTTCTTATTTTATTTTTTGTAAACGTAACATCTTCATATCCTATTATGCTATAAAAAGGAATAATTGCAAATACAGCGGCAGTTGTTATAGATATTAAATCCTTTTCAATCATTAATAAATAAATATTAGATAGACTAATATTATTTAAACCTAATCCACTGACAGAATTAAATATAATAAAAAATGCTATAGGTAAACTCCAACATCTTTTAAAAATAAACCCTCCTAAAATTTCACCTTTTCTGTTGGTAAACACTGGAATATATCCTTTTCTCCCATCTATAATTATAAGTACTCCTTCTATTATTGAAATAACCCCAACTAATATTATAATATTAGGTATGTCAACCTTTATCTGTATAACTTGTCCCATACCAGTGTAAGAAATTACTATGCTTAACGCTCCTAAAATTGCCCCCACATATGGAAAGCTAAATATTTTAGGCTTATATAATATTACTATTATAGATATTAAAAATAAAATTTCTACGCCTGAATCTTCATAGAAAGTCACTCCTATTAAAGTTAACATCAAGCTAGCTATTGTTCCTGCAATTATCCCTATAACAACTTGAGAAATTGTTAATTCTAAGGGAGAATTTAATCTCTCCCCCAGTACCATTGTTTGTATAAAATCTATTTTTCTGTTTCTTATATAAAATAATAAAGCAATTATTAAAAGTAGTACAGCTAAAGCTGGATTTATTATGGCATATGATATAGACCTTATAGTTGCTAATATTAAATCCAAAATAGCACCTCCTTAAATTTTACTTTAATTTAGTTTTTTCTTCATGACTTCTAAAGCTTTACTAAGTTGTGTATCACTTTCTTTATTATATTGTGTCTCTGTTTCTTCTTCTAAATACTCTACCTCTATGTGTGGCTTAATACCTATTGAGTGTATATTTTCCCCATTTGGAGTGTAATATTTGGAAATTGTAACCTTTAAAGCTGTATTATCTGATTTGTCATCTAATACTACTTGAACTACACCTTTTCCAAAGGATGTTTTTCCAATTAATGTACCTAATTCATAATCTCTTATTGCACCTGAAACTACTTCAGCAGCTGATGCAGTTCCACCATCTATTAAAATAACTAAAGGCATACCTTGGGCAATTCCACCTACTGAAACATTTTCTTCTTTATTTCCATTTTTATCAACAGTTGAAACAATAACCTTTCCCTTTTCAACGAAATTTGATGCAATATTTACACATTCTTTCATAAGTCCACCTGGATTACCTCTTAAATCTAAAATTAAACCTTTAATATTAGATTTTTTAAGTTTTGTTAGGCTTTCAGTAAATTTTTCTGAAACCCCAGAATCAAAAGATGATATACTAATATATCCTATATTGTCTTCTAAGATTTTATCCTTAACACTTATAGTTTCTATAACATTTCTTTCAACTTGTAAATTAACTTCACCCTTATCTTCCCTATCAATAGTTATTGTTAACATCTTTTTCTCTGTTCCCTTTATCATTGATAATGCAGTTTCTAAACTTTCACCATTTACTTCAACTCCATTAACTTTGGTTATAATATCTCCTGATAGAATTCCTGCCTCTTCTGCTGGTGAATTTACAATAGGAGCTATTACCATTATCTTATTATCTTTTACACCAATTTGAACTCCTATTCCCATATAATTTCCCTCACTTTGTTCTTTAAAAGTTGCATATTCACCTTCATTCATAAAGTAGGTATATGGATCTTCTAATGAAGATACCATTCCTTTTATTGCACCCTCAGCTAAAACACTATCCTTAATTTCCCCATCATACCATTTATAAAGAATTTCCCTTATTTCGAAAAGTTTATCAAAATCATCTATATCTGCTATTGTTTCATAATCAGTATAACTTGGAAGTATCCCCTTTATCGTTAGAAAATTCCCAAGGTATACAGAACCGCCTACAGTTGCTGTTATACCCATAGCTAAACCTACATTTTTTATAACTTTTTTATTTTTCCCTTTCATAATTTCACCCTTTCAAAAAAAAGCCTAAAATACATTTTAATAAATTATGTATTTTAAGCTTAATATAAGTAAATAAATATTTTCTAAATTTAATCATTTCACAAATATTTTAATCATATGAATTAGTTTGCTTTTCTTTTATTAATATACCCTTTAAAGCAAATAATATACTAAATATTAGAAATAACTAATTTTTTCTATTATACATGTAAGAACTTTCTTAAAGCAATAACACTTCCCAAAATACCTATTAGTATACCTGAAACTATAAATTCCCATGACATTGTAGTTAAAACATAAGTTGGACTTAAGAAATTCATTAAATATATATTTTCAATTAACATTTGATATACTGCCCTATATGCAAAATATAAAATTATATTTGCAAATACAGCCCCAACTAATCCTATAACTATTCCTTCTATTATAAATGGCCATCTTATGAACCAGTCTGTTGCTCCAACAAACTTCATAATTCCTATTTCTCTTCTTCTAGAGTAAACAGTTATCTTTATTGTATTCATTATTAAGAATAGTGATATTCCTATAAGAACAATAAATAATACTATCCCTACCCATTTTACTGTTCTAGATACTGAATCAATAGTATTTATTAAGTCTTGGTCATTTCCAACTTCCTCAACACCAGCCATATATTGAGTATTCCCTGAAGCTAGATTTTCAGCATTTGTACTATTTCCTGTAACTGTCATAGCTTTAACCACAGCGTCTGCTACATTAGGATCACTTAATTTGACTGTAAATGACGCTGGAAGAGGATTATTTGAATCATTATATCCTGCTAAAATTTGCTCATTATTATCAGTTTGCTCTTTAAACTCAGCTAAAGCTTGATCTTTACTTACATAAGTTACTCCAGTAACACCTTGAATACTCTTAAGAACATCTTTAACATGTTGTTGCTGTGTTGCATCAATATTATCTTGTAAATATACCTTTACTTCAACCTTTGATTGAACAGTATTAAGTCCCATATTAACATTCAATGCAGTAAGCATAAAAGCTCCAAAAACTAACAGCGTTGTTAATACTGTTGCAGCTGATGCTATACTTATAGTTTTATTTCTACTTAAGCTTTTAAAGGCATCGGATATAAAATATTTAATGGTACTAATCTTCATACTCATATCCCCCCCTTTCTTCGTCTCTAACAACTTGTCCTTTTTCAATTGCTATTACTCTTTTTTGCATCTCATCAACAATTTCCTTTGCGTGGGTTGCCATAACAACAGTTGTCCCACTTTTATTTATGTCTTCTATTAAAGCCATAATTTCTTTTGCTGTTTCTGGGTCCAAGTTTCCAGTAGGCTCATCTGCTATTAGTACTAAAGGATTATTGACAATAGCTCTTGCAATTGAAACTCTTTGTTGCTCTCCTCCTGATAACTGGTTTGGAAACATCTTATGTTTATTAGATAATCCTACAAGGGATAAAGCTATTGGTACTTGTTTTTTAATATCATGAGGTGAGGCTTCTAAGACTCTCATTGCAAAAGCAACATTCTCATAAACATTAAGGGAAGGTATAAGCCTAAAATCTTGAAACACCATACCTATTTTTCTTCTATGGAAAGGAACTTTATTTCTTTTTATCTTTGATAATTCTACTCCGTCTACTACTATCTGTCCTTCTGATGGTTCAATTTCTTTTAGTAACATTCTAACAAAGGTTGACTTTCCAGCACCGCTTGGACCAACTAAGAAAACAAAATCACCAGCGTCAATTTTAAGATTAACATCGGATAATGCTTTCACATTGTTATCATACACCTTACTAACATTTTTAAATTCAATCATATAGACACTCCTTAGTTATTTTTGTCAATAATTATATTTTCATGAAATTATTGAAATTTTAATATTTTTTAAAAAATATAATACATTATATCATAGAAAGTATTTAAATTCCACCAAATCTCCAAATCAGTTAACCATAATATATATTTATCCATTACTTTTTTAATTTTAATTTTATTTTAGGGTATATAATAATTAAAAATTATATAAAGGTTTTAACTATTATATAACTATTTTTAATAAAAATTAAAAAAAATAAAGTAAATGAAAAGTCTCTATTAGAATTATCTAATAGAGACTTTTCAGTTACTTTATTTTTACTTTATATTTATAGCTTTTTTACATGCAGAAACGACACTT
>CAUWNL010000009.1:0-53574 GCA_963559995.1 uncultured Sarcina sp. | reverse complement strand
AGATATTATTATCACTAAATCTTCAGAAGTTAATGCATCTAATGTTAAATCTATTTCTCTTATTCCATCTATTACAGAAAAACATTTTTTTCCTGATAAAAATACTCTTTTTAAGTCTTGAGCCACTAAGCTTTGAAAAAAACCGGTTCCGTAAATAAATACACGTTTACTATCATAAATCATTTTACAGGCTTTATGATAATCGTTTTTTTCCATTTCATCTATACTATTTTTAAACATATCACACACACTTTCAATGCTATCTGCCTCTATGTTTGTTTCTTTATTTTCCCACTTTAAATATACCTTTAATTCACTGTATCCTTTTAAAGATAGCTTTTGGGCAAATCTTAAAATTGTAGTTCTTGACACATTACACCTTGATGCAAGTTCATCAATAGTCAAATTAGAACTCTCTTTTCTGTGACTGTTTATATACTTCCAAATATGCAAGTCACTTTGATTTAACTTATCATAATGCAAATTAACTAGATCATCAATTTTCATAATAACCCCCCTTTATATAATTTTATTATAACAAATTTAACCAAGTATTTATATTTTTATTTGTCCTTATCTCAAACAATTATTTATGTATAATAAACTTATCATCTTAATAAGGGGAGTAATATGGATAAAAAATTAACTACTTTAATTAGGTATATTTCTTATTTTTATCGGATTTATAACTTCCGTAATTTTAGGAGATATTTTTTCTGTATCTAAATATATTCTAAGCGTCATCTTTGTTTCACTTTGTTCTTTATATACCTTACCTATAAAAAACAATAAATCTATAATATAAAAAGTGACTGTATCAAAATAGCTTATTATCTACTATAGTTTTACTTGGAGTTATCCATGTACTACATATTGTTGATAATTTCACTTTTGATACAGCCACTTAGCCTAAATTATTATCTTAATTCTGGCCAGAAGTCTTTATTAGCCTCAATTAAATCATCTAATATTTCTTTAGCAACCTTTACACTTGGTACTGTTTTTGATAAAGAGATTGCTTGCCATAATTTTTGATATGACTTTTCTATCCATGCGTCAACAACTAACTTTTCAACTGCAACTTGTTGTTCCATTAATCCTTTTTGGAATCTTGGAATATCACCAATTCTTAATGGTTCTGGTCCGTTACTTCCAACTAAACAAGGGATTTCAACCATTGCTGTTTTATCAAAATTTTCTATTGAACCGTTGTTTTCAACTATTAATAACATTCTTTCTTGAGTGTTGTAAGCTATTGCTCTAGCTAAATCAACTATATAAGATGCATGTTCATCTATTTCTAAGTTAGAACCAACAGATGTGTTAGCTTCTGCAATTCTTCTACATTCTCCAAATACATGCTTCTCTCTTCCATCCATTACTTCGTTTGCTCTAGTGTAGTTTTTATCCGAATGTTCAACTACATAGTCTGGGAACAGATAATATTTTAAATAAGTGTTTGGAAGTGTAGTTGGATCTATTGCATAGACATCCTTAGCTTTTCTATAAGTATCACTCCAGCTAGCATCTGTGTGTTGCACTTCTCCTGTTGAGTCTGTATCATACCCAAATTTTGCAACATGGTCTTTTATTTTTGGCATTAAATCATTTCCTTCTTTATCTGTGATACTTGACCACCATCCAAAGTGATTTAATCCATAATACTTAACTATCATATCTTTTCTTGATTCTAATCCTGCGATTTTTGCCATACGACCTTCAATTCCTATTGGCATATCACATATATTTAATATCTTGGAATTTGGAAGAATTCTTCTTGTAGCCTCTGCAACTATAGCAGCTGGATTTGAATAGTTTAACATCCATGCATTTGGTGAATATTTTTCCATATATTTAGCTATTTCAATTATTCCACCAATAGATCTCATACCATAAGCTATTCCTCCTGGTCCACAAGTTTCTTGCCCAACAACACCATGTCTTAGAGGAATTTTTTCATCTAATTCTCTCATAGCATATTTTCCAACTCTAATATGTGCCATTACAAAATCAACATCTGTAAATGCTTCTTCTGGATTTACTGTAGCTAAAAATTCAATATCTGGAGCTTTTTCTCTTATTAATATTTCACAAGCCTTTGCTATTGTATCTTGTCTCTCTCCATCATTGTCATAGAATTTTATTTTTCTTATTGGAAATTTATACAAATTATCTAAAAGCATCATCACTATTCCTGGAGTAAAAGTACTTCCCCCACCTGCTACAACTATTGAAAATTTTTTCATAACAATTCCCCCTAAATTAATACATATTTTATAATTTAATACTATCAAAACGTTTAAATAATTACAATTAACTTTCACTCTTTAGATACTTTTCTACCTATTCTGTTACTTAGTATCTTCATCTTGTGAATATTCACATTCTTAATAAATATTTATTATAAGGATTAAACACATGACTGATAAAAACAATATAAATAAACTAAATATAAAATCTAAGCTTATTTTACTTTTAATAAATATTTCCCTAACATTTAAATCCTTTAATGATTTTATTTTAAATGTTTTTATAATTGCAAAGATCATAATAGCTGCACCAAAAACATTTATCACTAAAGCTTGAGACACTGCTATAATCATTAAATTTCTCTTTACACTGTTTTCATCTTTCTTATTCTTAAGTTCTTTAACAGAACGATTACATATATAGCCACAAAATATCCCTAACATAGAAATTATAAATGCTAAAGCAATTTTACTGTCCATTAATATTGGATCAAAAACACCTTTTCCACTTATCATTGATATAGCATATAAACACATTAAAAATACTAAGGGAATACTTAAAGAAAAAAACATGCTAATATTTATCCACTTATAGCTTGTACTACACTTTTTTTCTTTTAAGTTATTAATCGTACCTCTTTTAGACACTACACCTTTTTTTACAGCCTTCATGTAATCATTCCTTTCTCTAAAAGTTTTATATTCTTAAATTATTTCATTAAAACTTCAACTTCTTCTCTAAACTTAACAACTGACATTCCTATAATTACCTGTACTGCCTTCCCTTTTTTAACAAGACCGTGAGCACCTGCTTTTTTAAATACAGAAACATCTTGAACTAAACTTGGATCTTTAACTGAAACTCTAAGTCTAGTTGCACAGTTATTAAGCTCCTCAATATTATTAGCGCCACCTAAGGCATTTAATATAATTTGTGCCTTACTTAAATTAGTACTATCTATTCCTGCTGGACTTATACTATCCATAGCAATACCTACACCTTTACTAGCTTTATAATCTGCTTTTGTGTAAAGTTTAGTTTCTTCCTCGTCATCTTCTCTACCTGGAGTCTTTAAATCAAGCTTTAAAATTAAAGTTCTAAATACTACAAAATATATTGCTGTAAATACTAATCCAATAAGTATTTGTTTTATATAAGTTCCACCGTGACTGCTAAATAGAGGTATCCAGTTTAGTGAAGCCCATTCAATTAAACCTCCACCAAAGTTACCAACTACACCAAATATATAAGCTGTTGCAGATAAAGTTGCTGCTAAAACTGCATGAACTGCAAATAATAATGGTGCTATAAATAAAAATGTAAACTCTAAAGGCTCTGTAACTCCAGCAATTATTGCAGTTAATGTTGCAGGTATTAAAAGACCAGCTACAATTTTCTTTTTGTTTTTCTTAGCTGTAACATAAAATGCTCCTGCTATACCAACACTACCAAATATTTTTGACATTCCATGAAGTGCAAATCCACCTGCTGGGAATAATGTTTTAAGTGGTTGTGTTGACATTGAAAACTCAGTTAAATGAGTTGCCCAATATGCTGTTATTCCGCCATCTACAGCTATAGAATCATACATAAATGGACTATATACAAAGTGGTGTAATCCTGTTGGTATAAGAATTCTTTCTAAGAATGTATAAATCCAAACTCCAACTGCACCTGATGATAATAAAAATCCTTGTAATGATGCTATTGCACCTTGAACCTTTGGCCAAACAACTGCTACTAAAAATGCTATAGGTATCATAACGAAGAATCCAATTATGACTATTAATGATGAACCTTTAAATATACCTAAAACTTCTGGAAGTTCTACATCAAAGAACTTATTATGGATTGAAACAACAATTAAAGAGATTAAAATCGCACCTATCATACCAGTATCTAAAGTTTTGATACCAGCAATACTAGCTAATCCACTTGTTCCCCCAACTTCAGCAGCAAAATCAACTCCAAAGTTTGCTCCCCATGTTCCAAGGATTGCTCCTAAAAAATAATTGAAAGTTAAGTATATAACTACAGCTTCCATACAAGCTCTAGCTTGTTGCTTTTTAGCAAGTCCAATTGGAAGTCCTATTACAAATAGAAGAGGTAGCTGATTAAATACTGTCCATGCACCTTGTTCTATAACGTTCCACATTTGGTACCAAAGAGTAGATTCACTTGCTATAGACCCCATTATTACTGGATTTTTAAACAATGTTGCAAACCCAACCATCATTCCTGAAAAGGCAAATAATAGTACAGGCGTAAACATAGCTCCACCTAACCTTTGAATTTTCTGCATCATATGCATCATCCCCCTTAAATATTTTAACTTTTAAAAGAACAAAATTATTTATTACACTTTTATTTTAATATTTATTCCAGTTATTATCTATGCTTTGTAACTTTTAGTTCTTTTTTACTTATTGTTGGAATTGTTTACATAAACATGTGAATTTTCACACAAAAATAGGTTGTATAAAAATATACAACCTTTACTAATTTATATGATTTTTTATATTAAACCATTATCCTAAGATATAGATATTATCTAAAGATAATATTTTATTAATTTTTCTTTATTATTTATTCCTTTATTTTGTGGAATTATAAGTTCCTTTACATCTTTACCACATAACTTTCCATCTACTATATATTCTTTATTTAATAGGCTTTGCCCCCAAGTAGTTATTTTATCAACAACTGGAGTGTCTACGCTACAAAGCTCCGCAAAAGCTTTTATCACACAAAGTCCAAATTGTATATCTTCTATAAAATATCTTGAACTTAAATCTGGGATAAATCCCTCTCCCTTTTTAATCATTGGTGATGTAATTCCTTGAAATCCTGGAGCTGTTCTAATTTTTTCTGTAACTCCCTTAGCGTCTTCTACATTTAATCTTGTTTTTATTTTTTCAAAATCATTTGGATTAAAGTTATTATTTATATTTAATTCTTTAAATATTTTAGCAAGCTCCTCATCTAATTTTAAAAGATTTTCTGAGGCAATATTTCCCCATTCTTCATAAAATAAAAAATTTCTTTGATATATTGTTTCTCCATCTTTATAATCCTTAAAAAGTTCATAAAGTCTTGATGGGTGCATTGTAGGATTAGATGGTGATAATGTTATTCCTAAATAATTATCTAATGCTAAGCAGGGAATATCTATCATAGATGTTATATCATCACAAATACTTTTTGTGTAATCCCTTGGGATTCCTGCAATTTTCATAAAGTCATTTTTTTGTTTTAGATTAACTATCTCTCCATACTTCTCAAGTCTAACTATAGATGGCACTCTTTGGGTTCCAAAGAATATACATCCCTTTTTTAAAAGCTCATCTATACAATACTCTTTTCCTCCAAAACCTGGGATAACTCCAACTCTTGTACCCCTCTTAACATAAGAACTTATTTTATTTAACGTATCTTTAATCATAAAAGATGGATAAGTTATTAAGACATAATCTGAATCTGTAACTGCATCTTCTAAATTATCTGTAACTGAATGTATTTTTACACTATGTTTTAGTCCCTCTTCTTCTTCAATTAAAATTACATTTTCTTTGAATAAATTAGGTTTAGTTGTGTGAAGCCATACTTTATGGTCACCTTTCATTGATATATAGGCTGCTAAATAAGTTCCTATATTTCCTGCTCCAATTACACAAATCTTCATATAATTTTCCCCTTTACACTAAAATATATACATTTTAGTGTAATTATATCATTTTATGAAATATAATTCTATTTAAAATAAATAATAAAAAATCTCTATAACTCATTAAAGTGAGTTATAGAGATTTTAATTAAAACTTATATTTAATGGACTATTGATTTTATATAAAAATAAACTTATATTTTAACAATTATTTATTATTTTATATATAAACTTATTTTTTATCTAATCCTTCTATTCTATATCCAATTTCTCTATTAGCTAAATCGTACCCTTCTTCAATCATATCATCTCTAGTTTTATCATTACCAAGTAGACTATCTATTGTTAACTGATTTCTATTTTTAAAATATTTATTTAAAAGACTTTCCTCAATATCTCTTTGGGATGCTATTGAATAGTCATCTAGTATATGATTGACCTTAAACCCATGTTTTTCAAGTTCCCTTCCAACTAAGATACTTCTATGGCATCTTATAGGATCTTGCATAGCTCCTAAAAGCACTATTTTATATCCTTTTTCTAATCCAGTTTTAATCCTTTTAATTCCTCTTAAAAATTCCTCCTCTAAAACTACCTTATGAAAATCAGAATATCCCTCATTATTGTAAGACACCTTTCTAACCCTTTTAGCTGCAAATTCTTCTCCCATATAAATATAAATAAACCCGTTCTTCCTTAAAGTGTGAGCTATGGTTTCTTTATCAAACCAAACATTATACTTTGAATAAGGTGTTCCTCTAATATCTACAACACAATTTATATTATAATGTCTTAGTATATCCATAAGTTTTTCTACACTATAATTAGAATGGCCTAACGTAAATATCTCCATAGCATAATCTCCCTTCTAATTAATTTTAGTATATTTAATAGTTACTCTTAACATATTTATAGTATTCTTTACTTATCTATTTTAATGCATTTTCATGAGTTTTTATAAAGTCTAAAAAATTTTCTAATATTCTTCCTGTTATTCCCCAAATAAAATGATTCTCATATTTATAAAATACAGTTCTATAAGTTCCACCTTTAAACTTATGATCTTTATTATTTTTAACAAATTCATAAGGGAAATTCTCCCCATGTTCTATTACAACATTATTATTTATTGAAATTGGTTCTGTATTTAATAGTCCCTCTAAAGGAACCTCAAATATCTCCTTTACTTCATCTTTACTTAAAATAAATTTAGCGCTTTCATCTATATATGCTAAAAATGGATGAATTAATATATTATTGTTTGAGATGAATATATCAAGAGGACATACAACTTTAACCTCCTCATTTTTGTTCCAACTTCCTCATAACATTCCCTAAGTGCTGCTTCAAGTGGAGTTTCTCCTTTTTCTATAGCCCCCCCTGGGAAACATACTTCCCCTGGATTTGTTGTAAGTTTATCTGTCCTAAGCTCAAATAAAATATTAAACTTATCTCCTCTTTTTATTAGAGGCAATATTATTGCAGCCCTTTTAAAGTCATTAGCTCCATTAATGTATGGCTTGTACTCTTTAAATATATTATCAATTTCATTTTCTGTATACATGTTTATCTACTCCCATTCTCTTCCTACTTAAATATTTACAAATATTCTCTTAAAATAAACTTATCTAAGATAAATATTTGCCATTACATTTTTAACTTTATTATATATTATTTTACACATTAAAGTATTTAATGTACAAAAATTCAACTAAATTTAATTAAATTTAGTTGAATTTTTAAAAATACTTAAATTATAAGCCCATTTCTCTCCTACTTTTATTGATGCTTCTTTTAGTTTTTCTAATTGTCCTTTCTTTCTTATCTTTGTCACTACTATATTTTAATAACCTTAACAAAGTATAAACTAAAAATATAAAAGTTAAAACAATGCAATCTAATACATTAGGCCTTGAACCAAATAGTAAAAATGCCATCATTATGTGGGAATATATTAAAAAATAAAATACATAGGACCATCTTTGAAATTTTTTCCATTTCACAGCGTTTACTTTACTTCTAATTCTCTTAAAAGATATTAAGCTTAAAGGAGTAACTACAATAAAAGCTAAAACTCCAATTATTATTATAATTAATAAATTATTAGAACTATAAATACCTACTAATGAAAATAATAAAGATTCAAACATATGAGGTATTATAAAAATAAATCCCATTATTGCAAGCTCTCCTCTAACCCTCAAAAGTGATTTAGTAACAAACCATCTAGTACTAAAAGCTCCTATAAACATAACAATTATAAATATTCCAGTTGATAAAAAACCTTTAGCAAATAATTGGTTACCTAAAAAAAATACTCTTGGCATTTGCAGACCTGAATAAACATATAAAATATTGAATCCTATGCTTAAAGCAGTAATAATAGTAGCTAAAATGTATATTGTTTTACTATATTTTTTTACACTTAAAATCAACTTATCTAACAATTTTTAAATTCCTCCCTAGTTTTTAATCTAAAAACTAATATATTTTACTGTGAAAATAAATTATCATATTATTATTAAATTAAAATTAAAATTTACTTGTCTTTAAAACTGAACTAATTTCAAATATAATTGTTTACTACCTGAAATATGTTGTTTAAAACAAAAAAACACTAATCTTAGATTAAGTAATCATCAAATTGTGTTTAATGATTATAATCTAAAATTAGTGTTTTGATTAATGTTGATTTTAATATTTTAAAATAAATTTACTTAAAAATTCAATATTTATATAAATGAGTTTTTTCTCTTACTTTTTTCACTAAATGCTTTCATAATTCTTAAAACTGTATAAGTTCCAAAAACAACACTTAAAATCATTACATTCTTTATATCTACAACTTTTTCATTTAAATATGCAAATAAAATATGAACATAAACCAAACCGTAGAATGCATAAGACCATCTTTGAATCTTCTTCCACATTCCACCCTTTAATTTTTTCTTTACGAAATTAAATGATGTTATAAAAAGTATAATCATTATTACAGTTGCTATAACACCTGCAATTGAATATATAACACGGTTTGTTGTAATAGTTTTATTACCCATTAATGCTAAAATAAGTTTCATTCCATGAACATAAATATGAGGAACTATTAATACAGATGCTATGATAGCAAGTTCAGCTCTAATTTTCATAAAATGTTTTGTCAATGATATTTTTCTGCTCATGGCTCCCATAAACATTACTATTAAAAACAAATATGTTGATATATATCCACTATAAGTTAATTTTTCTATGTACCCTACAGTACTTGGCAAAGTACTCCTTAATTTATTTAATTCACAATATATAATAGCAATAGCCAGTAATACAGCTACTATGTATAAAATTTTATTATGTTTTTTCACATTTGACGAAATATACTCCATTTAAATTACCTCCAGTAACGCACCTTTAGTAACTTAGACTAAAACTAACTAATTTAACTTTTATAACTTCTTTTAATTAAAGAGACTCTTACAACTACATGTAAGAGTTCTTCAAAAAGAGATGTCAAACGAAATTCTTGTAATTATCAAAATTGTCCATACCATAAATTAAAAATCTTTATTATTGATAATGATTTTCATTTACAGTTATTATTTTAATTGAATTCCATTTACCTGTCAATAGTTTTCTACAATTTATATTTTATTTAACAATTTATTAATGATTATTCATATATTATCCATATAAAAATGATAAAGATTACTAACCTGTAAACTTAGAAATATGTACTTTTTTACTTAAAAATCAATTCTCAAGATGAGTATAAAAAATTAATTAAATATCTTTTTCTCTAGTCCACTCTATGCTAAAATAATAAAACTTTTTAAAACTAAATTCTAATTATTTTTAAATTACCTAGACACCTATTAGAGTATCAAAATATATAAAAAGAATGTATCAAAACAAAATAACTTTAAAATTACCTTTATTTATGATACATTCCTTTAAATATTGACTATTTTAGTTTAATGCTTATTTATATAATATATAAACTATTATATTCTTTAAATCAATGCAGTTAATAAATTTTCTCCAGATTCTACAGTGTTTTTGCTTGTCTCTATAATATCTAAATATTTATCAAAGTTTGTGATTATTACTGGTGTTTCTAAAGAATACCCTGCTTTTCTTATTGCATTTATATCAAATTCTAATAATACATCACCCTCTTTAATTTTATTCCCTTGTTTTACTCTAGCTTTAAAATATTTTCCATCTAATTTAACAGTATCCATTCCTACATGAATTAAAATTTCTGCTCCACTATCTGTTGTGATTCCTAAAGCATGAAGTGTTGGGAAAAGAGTTGTTAGTGTTCCATCTGCTGGTGCAATAACCTTACCTTCTTTAGGTTCTATTGCTATTCCTTTTCCTAATAATCCACTTGCAAAAGCTTCATCTTTAACTTCTGATAAGGGTTTAACTGTTCCTTTTATTGGGCTTGTTAATATTTCTTCTCTCATTATTGATTTTTCAACTGTTTTAGTACCTTCATCATTTGTTAAATCTTCTGGGTCTAGTTTTCCAAAGAAAAACATTAAAGCAAATCCCACTACTAATCCTGCTACCATAGCTATAGCCATTCCATAAAATCCTTTATCTATTCCTGCTGGATTTATATATGATGGAAGAGCGAAAACTCCCATTGCCCCTGAGCTATAACCCTTAGATCCAAAAAATCCTATTATTCCACCAGTAACTGCACCACCTATACAACTTAATATAAATGGCTTCTTTCTTGGAAGTGTTATACCGTATATCGCAGGTTCGGTAACTCCAAATATACCTGAAATTATAGATGGTATACATAAGGATTTTAATTTTTTATTTTTAGCTTTAAGCATTATTGCAATTACTACACCTGTTTGTGCAAAACATACTGCAACTGTTGTTGCTAATACAGCATCATATCCCATAACAGCTAGATTATTTAAAGCTATTGGAACTAAGCCCCAATGAAGACCAAACATAACAAATATTTGCCAGAAACCACCTAAGAAAATACCTGCAACTACTGGACTAAAGTTATAAATTGTTGATGTAACGCTACCTAATAAGTCTCCTGCCCATGTTGCTGCTGGTCCAACCACTATAAAAGTTAATGGAATTACTATTAATAATGTTCCAAAAGGCACTAAGAATGTTTTTACTACATCTGGTATAACCTTTTTAAAGAATTTCTCTACAATAGATGCTAAAAATACTGACAAGATTATAGGAATAACTGTTGAAGCATATCCACTAGCTGGCATAACCACAGGAATTCCACAGAAGGTTATTGTTTGTCCTGCAAGACCTGCGATATCAGGATAAATAAGTGCTGCCCCAATTGCCATAGCTGTAAATTGATTTACTTTAAACTTTTTAGCTGCTGTAAATCCTAAGAATATAGGGAAGAAGTACATTAAACTATCCCCTATAGCATTTAAAATCATATAAGTTGAATCAGTAGTTGTAAGAATATTAGCTGATATTAAAATTGCATTTATCCCTTTAATCATACCTGTTGCAGCTAAAACTCCAAGTATAGGTTGAAAAACCCCAGAAACTATATCTATAAATCTATTAAATGGATTCATTTTTTCTTCTGAATCACCTGATGAAGAACCTTCTCCAAATCCTCCTACTGCACAAACATCTGCATAAACATCTGGTACGTGATTTCCTATAACAACTTGATATTGTCCTCCACTTTTTACAACTGTTACAACACCATCCATCCTTTTTAATACATCAGTATTTGCTTTACCTTCATCCTTTAACTTAAAACGTAGCCTGGTAACACAATGTGTTAAGCTGTTTACATTTTCTTTTCCACCTACATTTTTTATAATATCCTTTGCTAAACCCTCATACTTCATAACCTTTCCCCCTTAATTTGATTTTTCAAATAAAAAAGGCAATACTAATAAAAATAGAACTAAAATTCTATTCTTACTGGTATTGCCTTATTATCTAAGTAACAATCCAAAATTATTTACTTTGTTTACACTATAAAGATTCCTTACATATCAATAATTAATTTATTAAATGAGTTTATAGTAAAAATTTTGCTACACCTATATTTATTTATATACCTTATTAATACTTTTAATAAGTATTAATAGCCCCCTTTGTAAACGTATTTACTATATTTATAATAGCACAGATTTTATATTTTGTAAACATTTTCTTAAATTTAAATATATTTTTTTATATAGAAAAATATCATGGAAAAACCTATTATATTCCATGATATTTTATTAGCCTTATACTATATTCAAAATATTGTTTTATATTAGCCTATTTTAAATTAACCTTAATACTATAAGTTTTCACCATTTGAACTTATAACTTCTTTATACCAGTTAAAACTCTTCTTTCTTGATCTGTTTAAAGTTCCAGTACCATCATTGTTTTTATCTACATAAATAAATCCATAACGCTTTTTCATTTCTCCAGTGCCAGCACTTACAAGGTCAATGCATCCCCAAGGAGTGTATCCCCATACTTCAACACCATCGCCAATTGCTTCTTTCATTTGCTCAATGTGTGCTTTTAGATAGTTGATTCTGTAATCATCATTAATTGAGCCATCTTTTTCAATTTTATCCACAGCACCTAAGCCATTTTCAACAACCATTAATGGAATTTCATATCTGTTATAAATTTTATTTAAAGTAGTTCTTAATCCTACAGGGTCAATTTGCCATCCCCAATCACTTGCTTCTAAATAAGGATTTTTTAATCCCATTGATAAATTTCCACCTGTTTGTTCTATATCAGGGTCATTACTTACACAGTTTGACATATAGTATGAGAAGGTATAGAAGTCAACACATCCATTTTTAAGTGTTTCTAAATCTCCCTCTTCCATTTTAATTTCTATATTGTTTTCTCTAAAGAAACGCTTAGCAAAACCTGAATATTTACCTCTAACTTGTACATCTCCACATAAATAATTTGAAAATTCTTCTTTTTGCTGTGCTAATAATACATCTTCAGGACTGCAAGTATAAGGATATTGAGTTCCATAAGCTATCATACAACCAATTTTAAAATCTTTGTTTATTGAGTGACCAAGTTGTACAGCTTTAGCACTTGCAACAAATTGATGATGAAGTGCTTGGAAGCATTCTTGATTATGATCTTTTTCAGATGCTCCAAACTTTAGCTCTCTTATATCGTCAAACATAACTCCAGCCCCCATAAATGCAGCAGCAGGTCCATGAGTTAAAATGTTTATTTCGTTAAATGTTAACCAATACTTAACTGTATCTTTATATCTATTAAATATAGTTTCACAATATCTTAAATAACAATCAATAGCTTCTCTACCTAACCATCCATTAAACTTTTTAGTTAAACCAAATGGTGTTTCATAATGAGATATTGTTACTACGGTTCTATATTATATTTCTTTAATTCTGCAAAAACATCATCATAGAATTTTAATCCCTCTTCATTTGGCTCTAATTCATCACCATTTGGGAAAATTCTTGTCCAGTTTATAGACATTCTAAAAGTCTTAAATCCCATTTCAGCAAAAAGTGCTATATCTTCTTTATATCTATGGTAAAAGTCTATAGCTTCATGGCTTGGATAGTATGTGTTATCCTCAAGCTCTGGAGTTATTCTTCTAGCTGTTGTGTGAGTTCCACCAGTCATAACATCTGCTGTACTTAGGCCTTTGCCACCTTCTCTATATCCACCTTCAAATTGATTTGCAGCAGTTGCACCGCCCCATAAAAAGTTTTCTGGAAACTTAACATCTGTTCTCATATCTTTTCCCCCTAATACTTCAAATTTTGCTTTATTTATATTTCTAATGTCTATAACCTTTAAGGTTATACATATTAAAAATATAATATTTAATTTATTTTAATAATGATATATTAAATGATTGTTGATTTTAGATAATGACTTTTGAAATTTAATACACAATCTATCTAAAATCAACATCTATTTAATTTAAGAGTTAGTAATTTATTTAAAGTTAGATGCTAAACTAAAGAGGAGATACTTTTTACTGTTTAGCATCTTGTTTAACCTTAAAACTAATTTAAGCTAATACTGTTATTAGGTTTTCTCCATGTTCAATAGTATTTTTATTTGTCTCTATAACATCTAAATATTTATCAAAGTTTGTGATTATTACAGGTGTTTCTAAAGAGTATCCTGCTTTTCTTATTGCATTTATATCAAACTCTAATAACACATCACCTTTTTTAATTCTATCCCCTTGTTTTACTCTTGCTTTAAAGTGTTTCCCATCTAATTTAACAGTATCCATTCCTACATGAATTAATATTTCTGCGCCATTATCTGTTGTAATTCCTAAAGCATGAAGTGTTGGGAAAAGAGTTGTTAGTGTTCCATTAGCTGGTGCAATAACCTTGCCTTCTTTAGGCTCTATTGCAATTCCTTTTCCTAATAATCCACTAGCAAAAGCTTCATCTTTAACTTCTGATAAAGGTTTAACTGTTCCTTTTATTGGGCTTGTTAATATTTCTTCTTTCATTATAGATTCTTGAGCTGTTGCTACAACTTCATCATCATTTCTTAAATCTTCTGGATCTAGTTTTCCGAAGAAGAACATTAATGCAAATCCTACTGCTAAACCAACTACTGTAGCTAAAATAATTCCATAGAATCCACTATCTATTCCTGCTGGATTTATACAAGTTGGAATTACGAATAATCCCATAGCACCTGATGAATATATCTTTGTTTGGAATAATCCCATTATTCCACCAGTAACTGCACCACCTATACAGCTTATTATAAATGGTTTCTTTCTTGGAAGAGTTATACCATAAATTGCTGGCTCTGTAACTCCAAACATACCTGAGATTATAGATGGTATACATAAAGATTTTAATTTTTTATTTTTAGCTTTAAGCATTATTGCAATTACTACACCTATTTGTGCAAAACATACAGCTATCGATGAAGCAACAATTGAATCTGAACCTAAAACTGCTATATTATTTATAGCTATTGGAACTAAGCCCCAATGAAGACCAAACATAACAAACACTTGCCAAAATCCACCAATAAATATACCTGCAACTATTGGACTAAGGTTATAAATAGCTAGTGTAATATCTCCTAGCATATTAGCTGCTGATGATGCTACAGGACCAACTGCTATAAAAGTTAAAGGTACTACTATTAATAATGTGCAAAATGGCACTAAAAATGTTTTAACTACATCTGGTATAATCTTTTTAAAGAATTTCTCTACAATAGATGCTAAAAATATTGATAATATTATTGGAATAACTGTTGAGGCATATCCACTAGCTGGCATAACCACAGATATTCCAAAGAATGTTACTGTTTGCCCTGCAAGTCCTGCAATATCAGGATAAATAAGTGCTGCTCCAATTGCCATACCTAAGAATTGATTTACTTTAAACTTTTTAGCTGCTGTAAATCCTAAGAATATAGGGAAGAAGTACATTAAACTATCCCCTATAGCATTTAAAATCATATAAGTTGAATCAGTTGCTGTAAGGATATTTGCTGATATTAAGATAGCATTTATACCCTTAATCATTCCTGTTGCTGCTAGTACTCCAAGTACAGGTTGGAATACCCCTGAAATTATATCTATAAATCTATTAAAAGGGCTAATTTTTTCTCCTGAATTATCTGAAGAAGCCTCACCAAATCCCCCTACGGCACAAACATCAGCATAAACATCTGGTACGTGATTTCCTATTACCACTTGATATTGCCCACCGCTTTTCACAACGGTTACAACACCATCCATCTTTTTTAATACATCAGTATTTGCTTTGCTTTCATCTTTTAATTTAAAACGTAACCTAGTAACACAATGACATAAACTATTTACATTTTCTTTTCCACCTACATTTTTTATAATGTCTTTGGCTAAGTTTTCATACTTCATAACTTTACCCCCTTAAAATTATTAAATATAATAAAAAAGGCAATATCAATAATAATAGAACCCTGTTTGTTCTATCATTACTGGTATTGCCTTATAAAATCTAAGTAACAATCCAAAACTATTCTATTTTAAACTTAATAGAATTATCTTTGAGTGACTCTTTGTATATGAACAGTTAAATATAACTTTTCATCGTTTGACAAATCTTCACCTAAAAACTGTTCTATCTTAAGCATACATTCATATGCCTTTTTATACTTTTCTTTTACTTGTTCTAATAAAAAATCATCTTCTGATTTCATCATATTATTATCTTTTAATCTCTTTAAAAAAAATCTTAAATGAGTAATAAATCTATCATAATTCAAAGAATCTTCATCGATTTCTATACTATAAGTATATCTTATTATGGTCATTATTCCTTGAATAATCTTAGCTACATTTACGGCGTCAAAGTTATTTTTTTCTGATGAATTTATTTGAGCATTTATAATATGAAGAGCAATATTGCTTGCCTCATCTTCTGGCAACTTCTTACCAAGAGATTTTTCAATAATATCTAATGCTTTTAATCCTATTTTGTACTCTTTATTATAGAATTTTTTTACTTCCCAAACTAAAAGATTGGGTTTATTAATTCCTTCATCATATAATTTTATTGAATGATTTATATGGTCTGTAAGTGTCACATAAATATAATCATTTAATTTAGTATCCAAATTATCCTTAGCATATTCAATAATATTTGAACATACCTCAACTTGTTCCATAGGAACATTTTCTAATAAAGATTTAAATCTATTTGATGTATTGGTTTCTTTTAGAATAAAAGTTTTCTCAATTAAATCTTTATCTAAAATATCCCCTGGCCTCTTTTTAAAAGCTAGTCCACATCCCATAGCTATAATTTCATCTTTACCTTTGTCTTTAGCTAGAACCACATTATTATTAAAAATTTTTTTTATAATCATCTTTACAACCCTCACATTTTTATGCAAATACGTAGAATACAGAATTTAACCTGTCTAAAATGATTATATAATTTGTAAACGTCTAACCATACTTTTATAATATCATTTTAATAATAAATTGTAAATACATTTTTTATTATTTTATATTATTTTTTCTATTTACTATTTTTAAATACATAGTTAATAATATTTTAATAAAAAGTTAATATATAGATAAATATGGTTATATATTATCATGTTTATTATTATTTATAAATTTATCAAATATAATTTAATTAATTTCATGTTACTTACACCATCTCATAAGTTTTATCACTTATAAAAATAAGCCTTAATAAATCTCTTTATTAAGACATCTTTCATTATAAAATATAAATTCTTATAATATTAAAATAGTTCAAAATTAAAAATATACAATGATTTTAGGTGTATATTATTAAAAGTTAAAACCATTAAATCCCCAGTTTTCAACTTCATTATAAGTTATATATATCTTATCTTTGGGTATCTTAAGTTGTTTTTCATAAAGATTACATATATTTTCAGTCATTTTTTCTAAATCTTCTTTTTTAACCTTGCCAAATACTTTAACATTTATAAAGGCTCCATATTCTAACTCTTTTCCTGCAAAATATAAAGAGTAGTTATCCTCAAATCCTAACATAAGATATTTCTCTGATTTTCCTGGTATATTTGTAATTATTTCACCAAGTTTACTTTTAAGAATTTCTCTTTTTTCTGTATCTAATTTTATTGTTACCTTTGAATCTATAAATGGCATAAAAACACTTCCTTGCTTTAATTTTATCTTATTATAACAATGTATTAGTATGGTTACAACTTGTTTTTTATTATAAAATTTCATATAATTTAAAATATGTATTTGACATATACATTTTTTCGTATATAATATAATTATAGAAAATAATTATTATATAATATTTTCTACAATAAAATAACGTTTATTATTAAATCATAAAATTTTTACTTAAAGCAAATAGATTTTCGCTTTATAAAACAACTTAACTTATAATTAATAATTCCTAAAAGATTCACACTTATTACTAAGTATAGAAGTTTTAAATTATCATTTTATTCTCTATATTACTGCCAAAGTCATAAACTTTAAAGTTTATGACTTTTTATTTTAAATATTTTTAACATTTCATTTATTTAGAGTATAATAATATTTATAATGACATTATTTTTATCTATATTAAATAATCTTACTACTTTTTTAATAAAGTACTATTTATAGTTAATGTCATAAATACTTTTTAATTTACATAAGGATAAGGGAGAACTATTTATGTTAAGTGAAGAAACTATAGCCTTAGTTCAACATTCTATTCCACTTTTAAAAAGGAATGAAGATGAAATTTTAAGGTTATTCTATAAGAAATTATTTGAAGCTGATGAAACAATTAAAGAGATGTTTGATAAAGTTACAAAGGAAAAAGGTAAACAACCTATGGCTCTTATTAAAACTTTAATTATAGTTGCAGAAAATCTAGATGATTTATCTAAAATGAAACCTATGATTAAAATAGTTTCAGCTATGCACGTAAAACGTCATGTACAAAAGGATCAATATATTATAGTAAAAAGATGTTTTTTAGATGCTATGGAAGAAGTTTTAACAGATAACTTATCTCTAGATACTCTAAATGCTTGGTCTAAATCTTATGATGTTATTTCTAAACTTTTTATAAATAAAGAAACTGAACTTTATAAATCTACTATATCCTAAAAGAGAATGTGCATTAAATTGTGTATTTATATGAAAAAGGATTAGCTTATTACAAGTGTATTATATATTACCCATATAGAATGTAAACACTGTAATTAACAGCTTTTAGGGCTGGTGTTGACATTCTATAAAGGGTAATATTTTCCCTGTATTTAGGCAAAGCTAATCTTTAGAATACACAAAATAAAATACATTGCCTCCTAAAATAAAAAAGACTATATAAAAAATTGTAATATGTTTTAAACTTATACCTTTTTATATAGTCTTTTATCTTTATATCTTTTTTAAATTTTGCTTAATCATTATATCTCTAATTGATCTTATATCCATACCAAAGAATTTTGCATATTCTTCTATTTCTTTATCATAACTTTTAAAATATCCTAAAACAAATCTATAAAACTTTTTAGAAAAAGGATATTTATATATCATTTCCTGAGATTTTTCTTTAACTTTCTCTTTTTTTATCTCTCCATCAATTAATTTGTAATAAATATCTTTTGCTTCCTTTTTACCTTTTTTATCATAAAAAGGATTTATATCATAACCTTTTTCTTTGTTTATTATATCTATAACTGCATAATGAATACTAAATATATCTTCATATATACCATTTTTAAGTTTTTTCTTAGTTTCTATATCTTTAAAAATCTTTGACATCTTATTGTGTATTCTTATATGTAGTTCTATATTTTTAAGAATATCCCCAGCAATACTTACTATTTCATAAATTGTTTCTAAGAATTTTGATTCTATAGATTCTTCCACTGCTCTATAGCTGTTACTATTTGCCCTTGCAAGACCTTTTCTCACAACTTTTCTAACTCTTCTATTTTTTCTCTTGTACTTCTTATCCATAAGAATATTATATTGCTCTTTTATATTTAAAAAACTTTTTTTCCAATTTCCTAAATAATTTTTACTATATTTTTGAAAACAATTAAAGTCTATACCGTTTATCCCCATGTTCTTTAAAAGATTAAACCCTTTTTCTAAAGCACTATCTATAACTTTAATCCCATCGCTATTTCCTCGTATCATAAAATCATCAAGGCTTGTATATTTTTTATTAAATTTATCGATGAAATTTTCAGAACTTTCTAATGCTTCTTTATAAAATATATTTCTTATATCAATATATAATTTTTCTTCATCTTTAAAAATTATATTTTTACCTAATACATTAAAAGTTTTACTCATATAACCATTCCATCCCTAAATCTTTTCTTAAATTTTATCATATTTTATCTTATAAATCTATAAAGTAATATTTTCTGAAATTATATATATTACCAAAATACACGATTTTGAATTTTTTAGTAGGTTGTTTACTAGTAAACATTGATTTATAATATTAGTAGTTTATTAATTATTATACAAAGGAGAAATAAATGAATAGAGAATATTTATTAGGTCAGGAAAAACTCACTAAATCAATTTTTGTTTTAACACTTCCTGCTACATTATCAGCCCTCTCTACAGTAATTTATAATATTATAGATACTATTTTTATAGGTAAATGCGTAGGAGATGTTGGCATAGCTGCTATATCAATTTATCTTCCTATTCAAATGATTATCTCAGCTTCAACACTTCTTTTTGCATCAGGTATAGGTTCTTTTATTTCAAGGCAACTAGGTGCAAAACACTATGATAAAGCTGAGGAATCCATAGGAACTCTCTATGCTTTTATAACTACCTTAGCTATAGTTTTATGTATTTTAGGTGTATGCTTTCCTAAAGAAATTGTAGAACTTTTCTCTGCTGAAGGAAATATTATTCCCTATGCTACAGACTATGCTAGAATGATGTTTATAGGAACACTATTTTTTCCTCTTTGTTTAGCATCAAATAACGTTATGAGAGCAGAGGGAAGCGCTAACTATTCCATGTATGGAACAGTGACTAGCATTGTTTCTAATATAATTTTAGATTACATATTTATAGTTCTTTTAGGTTGGGGAGTTACAGGTGCTGGACTTGCCACAACTTTATCAAAATTAATAAATTTCCTTTATATTGTCTATTACTTTAAATATAAAGCATTATTAAAAGTTAGAGTAAGATATATTAGATATAATTTTGATATGCTAAAAAAGGCTATTCCAATTGGATTTTCAACATTTTTAAATCAATTTACAGGAAGTATTTCTATAGTTCTTTTAAACAATGTTTTATATGCCTTAGGAAGTACTGAATCTGTTGCAATTTATGGAGTAGTTTATAAGCTTACTTCACTTATTCAAAGGTCAGCTGGTGGATTTTCAAGAGGTTCTCAGCCTTTAATTGGGTATAACTTTGGTGCTAAAAACTTTAAAAGGATAAGAGAAAGTGTAAAATTTAGTGCAATATTTTCATCTTCTATATGCTTAATTGCTACAATCATTATGATTATATTCTCTAAAGAATTAGTAGGAATGTTTACTAATAATTTAGCTTTAATTAATAGTTGTAGCTATGTTTTAAAAATTACACTTTTAGCTTCACCGCTTCTTGGAGTATACTTTTTATCTATTGCATTTTATAGAGCTATTGGTCATGCTAGGGAGTCTATAATCTTATCAATGCTAAGAAGAATAATTTTCTTTATACCAATGCTTTATATACTCCCTCATATATTCAATTTAGGAGTCCTAGGTGTTTGGATAGCACTTCCACTTTCTAATTTTATTGCCTCATTAGTTGCAATAGGATTTTTAATTAAGGATTTAAAATTTTCTAAAGAAATTAAAACTGTATAAAACCAAAAACCACAATATACAAAATTAAATATTGTGGTTTTTTACTTTATATTAAATTATTTATCCCTTCTTGGATTTTCAAAGGATACTGGTGTTGGATTTGGTGCTTCATGTTTTGGTCCTGGTGATGATAAATCAAAATAAAGTTTAGAATCCTCAGTAACCCCAAAATCTTTATTTGATCCACTAGCTTGAACCTTGTTTAATGCTTCTCTAAATAAAGCATTATGAGCTTCTTCCCTGTTAAGTAAAAAGTCAATTGTTTCTCTTACATATTTATCCTCTATTTGACGATATAAATATTCATAAACAACTTTTGCTCTTTGTTCTGATGCAATATTTGAAAGAAGATCTGCAACTAAATCCCCTGTTACTGAAACATAGTCAGCTGTCCAAGAATATCCTGATGAATCTTTTAAAACCGGTGATAGTCCACTTAACACATGGGTTTCAATTTCTCCAGCTCCAACAGATTCATGGTTTACATCATGACCATTTAATAAGTTTATTGTTTGAGATACCATCTCCATATGGCTAAGCTCTTCAGCTCCTATATCTAAAAATAAGTCTTTAATCTCTTGGTCCTTTATTCTAAAACTTTGTGATATATATTGAAGGGCTGCCTTTAATTCACCATTTGCTCCACCTAATTGCTCTTGCATTAAAACTGCATATTGTGGATTTGGTCTTTCTACTTTAACTTCTTGTAATAGTGGTTTTTCATGTTTAAACATAAATAATGCCTCCTAAAATATAAATTTCTATACTTAGGGTTTCACATTATTATGGATTTATTCTCTAGTTTATATTATCTTTTGTGTTAACCTCAATTTTGTAATCCTAAATAAAATTTACTTTTCAATAATATTTTCATAAGTTTTTAAATAAGTCTAACTTTATCATTATATTTATTTTAGATACTGGTAAAAGAATATTTTAATGAATATTAGCTTTCTACTGTCTTTTTAAATGTAAAAATAAGGCACCATTTAATAATTTACTCATTAAATAGTACCTATTATCTATTACTTATTAATTTCTATCCCTTTAAATTTTATGTTTTTATATTTTTTAAACTTTTTCTTTACTGTTTCTAAATTTTCATCTGTATAGAAACCACCTTGAGTAGCTGCTATTTCTTTAACGTGTTCTGTCCTACCTTCAACTGTTGTTCTATCACGGCATAATCCATCCTCTTGAATTACAAACTTCCATTTTCCATCTTCAGCTTTTTCTAGATTTCCACCTGCTCCACAAACTTGGCATTCAACTGGGAAATATAACCCATCCCATTGAGGTTCTCCTAAAATTAAAGCATTAGAATGACAATTTGGACACCATCCCATATTTTCATCTCCAAGCCATTTTCTATCTTCAACTGGAGTGTTTAATGACTTCATTACATTTTCTCCAATCTCATAAGAACGCTTAATAAGCTCATCATTTAATAAACATTGTTTTGGTGCTGGCACCCTTGTTGCAAGAAGCATATCTATTACTTTAAAATTATTAGTAAAACAAGTAGCTTGTACAGTTTCTAGTGCCATAGATTGCCATGAACGAGTTGAACCCCCTACTGAAATTATAGCGGCAACTCTATCTTTACGTTCTATTACTCCTATATGCTCTAAAAATGAGGATTCATAACTTAAATTTCTATGCATGAATTTTAGGAATACCGAATTTGCCATTAAATCATAAGTTGGTACTGCAAATATTACTGCATCTTGATTTAACATAACTTCCATTATTGCTTTTTTATCATCTTTTTTATCTAAAGTACATCCTACATACTTTCCTTGTGTCATACCATGAGTACAAGCTGTGCATCCTGAACAATCTAAAATATTATAATCTCTTAAATTAATCATAGTAACTTCAGCACCTTGCCCTTTACATGCAATCAACGCTTCCTTTAATAATATCTCTGAATTTGAATCTTTTCTTCCTGATGTAACACCCATTACTTTAAAACTCATAATAATAAAACTCCTAACAATAATTATATTTTTCCTTAAATAAATTTTATTGTTATAATATTATCATAACCTAAAACTTATAACATCAGAAAATATTTTAAAACTTCATTGTTTTTTTATAGATAAATTCAATAATTTTTTAAAGACAAAACACTAATTTATGTAATATAGATTAGATAAAACGGAGGAATTTTTTTGATTACTTTAGATGACTTAATAAAATACCTTGATAGTATAAATTTAAAAATATATGGGCAACTTAAAGATTTTAATATAGATAATATAACCTTTTTGAGGGAATGTAAGAATTTTTCTAAAACCACCTTATATCTAACGGACACAACTATTTCAGATAAGTTAAAAGAATATAATATTTTGTATATTACGAAAAATTTAGATAACTTTTATATTTATCCGCAATTAGAAACTACCCTTTCCTTAGATAAAGTATATATCTTATTATCTAAATTTTTATTTGAAAAACAACAACTTTATGTAAAAAAATATAATATATTAAGTAGCATAAATAATGACTATGATATAAATAAAATATTAAATATAGCTGAAAGTTATCTAAATAATCCTATATTTATCTTAGATACTAGCTATAAAATTTTAGGATTTTCAAAGTATGCTACCTTAGTTAATGATTCTGTAAATAATTATAATGAAAATTATTATCTAGTTTCTGAAATTGTTGAATATATGAAAAAAGATAAATGCATGGATTCAATTTATAATTCTAATAAAGCTTTTTTTCATTTTACTAAAGAACAGCTTATCTTTTGTGGAATAAAAGTAAATAATGTTACTACAGCTTATATTTGTGTTTTAAAAAGATTTAGAGCATTTAATGATTCAGATTTAAGTCTTGTAAACACACTTTCTAAAACATTATCCACACAAATTCAAAAAAATAATTTATTTATAAACAGTTCAGGACTTGAAGAGGAATACTATCTTATTGACTTACTAGAAAACAAAATAGATAATCTTGATTATTTAAAAGAAAGGTTATCTCAAACAGATTTTAAAATAAAAGAAAACTTATTTTTATTATCTATTCCCTTTAAACAAATATATAAAGACTATAGACACAATTTTGGGCTAAAACAGCTAATAAGTAGTGCCAAAAATATGCTAGGAAATTCTATAGCAACCTATATCAATAATAAAATTGTCTTTCTTGTAAGCACTGATTCTGAAGAATTATTTTCTTTAACAACTAAAGCTGAGTTCTTAAAATTCTTAATGTTAAATAATTTAAAGTGTGGAGTTAGTATGCTCTTTAAAAATATATTAGAAACTAAAGAGTTCTATAAACAAAGCTTAAGCACCTTAGATATAACAAATAATTTAAAAGATAAGGGCTATATATTTTATTTTGAAAACTATTTAGAATACTACTGGTTTAACTTATACTCTAATCCATCATATAAGATTAGTTTACATAACCTTATTCATCCTTATATAAAAAAGATTATGCATAATGATAAAATAAATAATACTGATCTTTTAAATACATTATTTATATATTTAAATTGTAACAGGAACTCAAATATTGCTTCAAAGTCTTTAAACATTCATAATAGTACCTTTTTTTATAGATTTCATAAAATAGAAACACTTCTTGGTATATCTTTATCCCATAGCAATATTTTATTTAAACTAGAATTATCACTAAAACTTCTAAAATATTTAAATGATTAATGGTTTAAAGAGAATCAATTTTATTAGCCTAAAAATTTACGTAATTTAGCTAAGATTCTCTACCACCTTTGTGTAATTACACCCCAATTAATATGTATTTACTTATATTAAATACTAAAAATAAGTATTTTACTTATGTAAAATACTAGATTATAATTAAATTGTAGTAAAGATTAAGTATAAATTGTAGTACATATGTATAGATATATAAATGAAAAAGGTGATTTTAATGAATAAATATTTAAATAAATTAGAAAGAATGCCAATTGGTATTAGTGGAACCTGTTTAGCTTTCATAACACTAAGTACAAGCTGGCAACTTAAAGGCATTGGTTTTTTAAAGCCCATAGCAATAATCTTAGCAATGATAATGCTAACACTAATGGTTATAAGACTTATAAAATTTCCAAAGGTTATGTTTGGTGAACTAAAAAATCCTGTTATGGGTACATTTTATCCAACTATGGGTATGGTAACTTGGCTAATTTCAGCTTATTTTTATCCATTTTTCCCAACCATCTGTAGCGCTTTATGGATAGGAGCTGTCATTTACCATTATGGAATAGCAATTTTTTATACAATAATAAGAATCAAAGAAAGAAAATTTGAAAATGTAATGCCAACTTGCTTTATTATATATACTGGTATGATTACAGGTAGTATTGCAAGTGTAGGAATGGGTGGAATAATCCCAAGCATAGCACACTTTATGCTTATGTTTGGATTCATAGGATACACATTACTTTTACCAGTAGTTCTTTATATGGTATTTAAAAGTGAACACTTAGATGACCATAAACTACCTACAGTTGGAATAATTTGTTCACCAGCACCACTTGGAGTTGTTGGAATATTATCAATAGTACCAAATCCAAATAAATTCATGTTAGCATGGTTAATAATAACTGGATTAACACTTCTAGTAGTTGTTTATGGATATATAATTAAATTATTCAAAGAAGGTTTTAAACCAACTTATGCAGCATTCACTTTCCCACTAGCTATTGCAACTCTTGCAGCATTTAAACTTGGAACTTATTTTGCTGGTCTTGGATATGTTCATATGGCTAATATATTTAACTTATTAGGAGATGTAGAAATATTTATAGCAACTTATGTAGTATTCTTTATACTAGTTAATTTCCTAAATATATTTGCTAAAGCTATAAACCCTAAATTAGGTAGATTCTTAGAAAAGGAGGAAAAACTAATTGAAGGTAGTCTTTGTGAACAAGGTAAATAAAAGATGATGAAATTTAGACTTCATCATCTTTTTTCTTATACATAACATTTTTATAATCATGGTTATTATTTATTATCTAGGTCAATAATCTTAGTTTCCCTTATATATTTTTCTATTATTCTCTTACCTAGATTAAAATAATTTTTACATTTATCTATTATAATAGAATCATTACTAACAACTCTATCTAACTTTTCTAAAATAGTATCAACATTATTTACTAAATTAACTTGAGTTCTAAAGCCCCAGTGTCTTGAATACTTATTTATTATGTTTCTTAAATTTCCTGAATTAGAAACTGGAGCATCTAAATAAATCTTAGCTTCTTTAATATTTGCATTCTCTAAAAACTCACCTATAAATTCTATAGCTATAGGTGTTTTATCAATTAAATTATAAGACCCTCTTAATCCTGCTAAATCTCTAATATTCCCGTCATTACAATAAATTAACGTTCCCTTTGATAAGGCTACCTCTAAAAGAATTATCAAGTTAAATCCATCAATATGTACTATTTCATTTTCTATATCATCTATATTAAGTTCTTTAGACTTTCTGATGACTCTTTTTTCATCAGTTGCAGTGGCTCTCTTTAATGCATCCCTTTGCCTTGAAGAAAATTGATATCTATTTCCTACAAAGGTTACAACTTGACTTATTTTATAACCTCTATTTATTAAATATAAAACCTCCTCTTGAGCTTTTTTTAACCTTAAAACTTCTTTATCTGAAAACCACCTTTTGTCCTCTTCAAAAACTCCTCTTTTAGATATTTTCATTGTTTATTACTCCTTAATATTTAAGCTGTTTAGTATTATTCCGTTTTAACAATGCAATTATTAAATTTTATGTTTATTTAAATAATACTTAAAACACTTTATATTTCTAAAAACCTTAAATTAATATATTACTAATAATATCTTAAAAATAAATAGAGATACATCCTTATTTGATATATCTCTATTATTACCTATAAGCGATAAAAAAATAAAATATTATTTTATAAAGGATAAACAACTTCTCTTATCATAATCTATTTATTAAATATTAAAATTAGTTACAGATACTTAAAAAGTATTTCATAAACGTTAAATCTTCTGTAAGTTCTGGATGAAATGATGTTGCTATAATATTTTTTTCTCTAACTGCAACAATTTTTTCTCTTACCTTACATAAAATTTCTACATTTTCTCTTACTTCTTCTACATATGGCGCTCTTATAAATACCATCTCTATGTCCTTTTGTATACCTTTAACTTTATGATATTCACTAAAACTATCTAACTGTCTTCCAAAAGCATTTCTCTTAACTTTTATGTTCATAAGATTTAAATGATTACCCTCTCCTTCTATTTCCTTTGCTAAAAGTATCATTCCAGCACATGTACCAAAGGTAGGAAGACCATCTTCTATCTTTTTTCTTAAAGGTTCTAAAAGATTTGTTATTTTTAAAAGTTTTCCCATAGTGGTACTTTCCCCACCTGGTAGGATTATTCCATCTAAACCTTCTAAATCTTCTTCTTTTTTAACTTCTATTGCATTATGCCCTAAATACTTTATCTGATCTATATGTTCTATAACTCCACCTTGGAAAGCTAAAACTCCTATTTTCATAGCTTACCAGCCTCTTTCTTCGTATCTAGTTTCTAACTCATCAGCGTTTATACCAAACATAGCTTCTCCTAAATCTTCTGAAATTTCAGCTAACTTTTTAGGGTCATTATAATATGTTGTTGCTAAAACTATTGCTCTTGCTCTTTTTACTGGATTATCTGATTTAAATATACCAGACCCTACAAATACACCTTCACTTCCAAGTTGCATCATAAGTGCTGCATCTGCTGGTGTTGCAACTCCACCTGCGGCAAAATTAACTACTGGAAGTTTACCTGTTTCATGAACTTGTCTTACTAAATCATAAGAAGCATTATAATTTTTAGCTAATGTCATAAGTTCCTCTTCACTAGCACTTTGAATTTCTTTTATTTGTTTAGTCATTGTTCTCATATGAGTTACCGCTTGTACTATATCTCCTGTACCAGCTTCTCCCTTAGTTCTTATCATAGAAGCACCTTCACCAATTCTTCTTAATGCCTCACCAATATTTGTTGCACCGCAAACAAATGGCACTTTAAAATCACTTTTAATTATATGATATTTATCGTCTGCTGGAGTTAAGACTTCACTCTCGTCTATAAAGTCAACTTCTAAAGCTTCTAAAATTTGTGCTTCTACAAAATGACCTATTCTAACTTTAGCCATTACAGGAATAGAAACTGCATCTTGAATTTCCTTAATCATTTTAGGGTCTGACATTCTAGCAACTCCACCTTGTTTTCTTATATCTGATGGAACCCTTTCAAGGGCCATAACTGCACATGCACCAGCTTTTTCAGCAATAATTGCTTCTTCTTTATTAGTAACGTCCATTATCACTCCACCTTTAAGCATTTGTGCTAAATTTTTATTAATTGATTCTCTTCCCATAGTTATCCCTCCATTTTTTTACAGTTCATTCTTTTATATAAATATATCATAAAATAAAATCAATATACAAATGTATGGGTACAATACTAAACCAACTATTTTTAACTTTATACAGCACAAATAAGCCTTATTAGTAGGTTTCTCCCAGCTTTAACTTGCTTCCTACTTACTTAATAAGGCCTTATAATTATCTTATCTACTTTTCTATTTTAAACCATCCTTCAGATGCCTCTAACATTGTCATCATCTTTTTGGGAATCTTTTGCTCTTCTAAATTATTGGCATGAACAACTGTTTCTACTTTTTCATTATTTTTTACTTTTTCAACCCAATCTGGCTCTGTTATAATTACATGACCTAAAGCAATTAAATCATATCCAATATTATCTAAAGCATCCTTTGCATCTTCCTTTGTATAAATACTTCCAACCCCTATTAAAGGCTTCCTTCCACCTATTTTTTCTAAAAGAAGCTTTCCAACTATTTTATTATCATTTTTATCTCTAATTGATGTGCTATTATATTTATTTAATGAAACATGGAGATAATCTAAATTCTCATTTGCCAAAGTATCAACTAAATAAAGGGTATCATCTAAAGTTATCCCTGGATTTTCTAACTCTTCTGGTGAAAATCTATACCCAATTATAAAGTCATCCCTTCCGAAGTCTTTTTTTGCTTTGTTCACAGCTTTTATAATTTCTAAAGGAAATTTAATTCTTTTTTCTCGACGTCCTCCCCACTCATCAGTTCTTCTATTAGAATGTGGTGAGAAAAATTGTTGGATTAAATATGTATTTGCTCCGTGAATTTCGACTCCATCAAATCCTGCCTCTATGGCTCTTCTCGTAGTTTCATAAAATCCATGTACAAGATCTAATATTTCCCCATTTGTAAGTTCTCTTGGAGCTTTTAAAGACTCCATAGGACCAAATAAATTATAATTTGGTTTAATGGCCGAAGCACTTACAAGTTCCCCTTTAGTTGGATCTGCCATTCTTCCTGCATGGAATATTTGAAGAACTGCTTTAGCTCCTTGAGATTTTATAGCATCTGCCATCTTTTTAAGTGAAGGAATAAAGCTATCATCTCCTGCATAAAATTCATCCTTAAAACCTTGACCATTAGGTTTAAAAAATGTACACCCTGTTACTACCATACCTACATCTTTTGCTCTTTCTCTATAGTATGCTGCTTCATCATCAGCTACTGTTAAATCATCATTAGAAGCGCAAGTAGTCATTGGTGCCATTACTAATTTATTTCTTAAAGTAACTTTATCATTTAATTTAAATTCACTAAACATTAGAACCCTCCTTATTTTACTCTTCCTTAGTTTGTTTCTTTTAATTTTTATTATTCTAAATATGTATTTTCCATTAAACTAACATTATGTTTTATATTAATATTAAGTTTAAACTTTAATTTTTTAAGTCTTTTAAAATCACTACGTAATTTCGGGTAAACCAAAATAAAAGACTATATTAAAGATAAATTTCTTTAATATAGTCTTATTCCTTATTTACTCAGTCTAAGCTACCATACTTATTGGCTTAATTGTTTTATTATAAACCTTTTTCATAAATACAGTAGAAAGTATTACTGCTATTATTTCTGATACAGGAAACGCAAACCATACTGCATTTACTCCAAAAGCTTGACCAAATATAAATGCTAGTGGTAATATTGCAATTAATTGTCTAACTACTGAAATTACTAGACTTAATATTCCACTCTCTAAAGCCTGGAATACTGAACTTGCTATAACACAAAATCCTGCAAAAATAAAGTTTATACTTATTATTCTTAAAGCTGGTACCCCAATATTTAACATATCTTCTGAAGCGTTAAAAAGGTATAATAATTGTTTTGGGAAAGCTTGAAATACTAGAAATCCTACTAACATAATCCCCATTGCATAAAGAGTACTAAGCTTTATTGTTTTTGTAACTCGCTCTTCATTTTTAGCTCCATAATTATATGCAACTATTGGCACCATACCATTATTAAGACCAAATACAGGCATAAATACAAAGCTTTGAAGTTTAAAGTATACACCAAATACTGCTGTCGCTGTTGGTGTAAATCCTATTAATATTTTGTTTAATCCAAAGGTCATAACTGAGCCTATAGATTGCATTACTATAGATGGTATTCCTACAGCATAAATTCTTTTTACAATTTTAACATCAAGTTTGAATGTTTTTTTATTTAATTTAATTTCATGGTTCTTCTTTAAGTTAAAATAAAGTGCTAAAAACATGGCAATAATTTGTCCTATTATAGTTGCAATTGCTGCCCCTGCAACTCCCATTTTAGGTATCCCAAATAAACCAAATATAAGTATTGGGTCCAAAATTATATTTATAATTGCCCCAGTTCCTTGAGTTATCATTGTATAAAAAGTTTTTCCAGTTGATTGTAGCAATCTTTCAAATATTACTTGTCCAAATAAGCCAATAGAACAAATTGTACAAATATATATATATTGACTTCCATGAGTTATTATTTCAGCATTACTAGTTTGTGATTTAAAGAATAATCCAGTTAAAAATATTCCTATAAGTGCAAAAGCTATATAACTTAAAAATGAAAGAATTATTCCATTACTAGCGGCTTTATTAGCACTTTCAAAGTCTCTTTGTCCTAAACTTTTAGACAAAACAGCATTTACCCCTACTCCTGTTCCAACTCCTACTGCAATCATTAAAGATTGAAGTGGAAAAGCTAAAGAAACTGCTGTTAAAGCATTCTCGCTTATTTGAGCCACGAACATACTATCTACAACATTATAGAGTGCTTGAACAAGCATTGATATAATCATAGGCAATGACATTGTAATAAGTAGCTTATTTACTGTCATAGTTCCCATTTTATTTTCTTTTATATTTTCTGTACTTCTCGTCATACTTTATCCCCCTTTTTATAAAATTTATTACATACTTAGATATTTTAACATATTTATTATATTATCTGTAAGTTTTTTCGTTCGACTTTTATTTATTTTTTTTCAACAAAAAAGACTGTTTAAAATATTTTAAATAGTCCTAAAATCCTCTAATTTCATTATTTCTAAACTTTTATTTTATGTTAAAAACATTTTTTAAAGCCCTTACTCTTTTTTCTATACTTTCCTTAGCAATACTGCTTGTTTGTATCATATCATATCCATGAACTGTTCCTTTAGTTTGTACAAGTTCTACAGAAACTCCATCTTCTTTCATAGCTTTTGCATATTCTATTCCTTCATCTCTTAATGGGTCAAACTCTGCTACTTCTACATATGCTGGTGAAAGTCCTTTAAAGGATTTTCTCATCATTGGTGCCGCATATTGTATCATTCCATTATCACCATTTCTCAAATATACTTCCCACATCATTTTAATTGTATCAGAGTTAATAATAGGTGTATCAACAAATTCCCTTATAGATTGTGTTATTTGCCTACTATCTGTTACAAGGTAATTTAACATTTGAAAACATACCTTAGGCCCCTTTCTATCTAAGGCCATTTGTGACACTGCTGCTGATAGAGCGCCTCCTGCACTATCCCCTCCAACTGCTATTTTATTAATATCAATACCTAAAGTTTGTGCATTTTCATATACCCATAATAAAGTGCTATAACAATCCTCAACTCCTGTATAGATATTCTAAAGCCAATCTATAGTCAACCAAAACCACCTTACAATTAACTTTAAGAGCATATAGTGGCATAGCTTTTATATAAGCTTCCATATTATCACTAATAAAACCCCCTCCATGATAATAAATTAAACACGGAGAATTGTTTCCTATATTTTTTGGTTCTATGATTTGAATATCTATTTTTTCCCCATCAAAACTCTTTATTTTATTCTTCGTTACTTTAATCCAATCATTAGATTTATTACTAGCTAAAACTATCTTTCCTAACTTATTAGCTTCATTAATCATTTCTATTGCTTGTTCTTTTGAAGTTATTTTTACTTGATTTTCCACTCTCTTTATAAGTTCATTAAAGTTTTCACTAATATTGTATTTTTTGTTCATAATCAATAACCCCCTTTAATTAATATGTAACATAATATAACCTCTCTAAATCAAGCATCATAATGCTTTTTGTAATAAATTCTCTATTTCTTCAATTGCTCTGTTTACACCACCTGCTGCTAATATATCCTCTTTCATATTAACCATATTTCTTCCATACATATCATTATTTAATACTTCTAAACAACATGTTTTTTATGTTTTTTGATGTTACTTCGTTCTTATCTATAACTTTTCCTAAACCTAATTCTAAAATACCATTTGCAACTACAGGTTGGTCTACAGATTGTGGAACAATTACTAAAGGGACTTGAAAAAACATTCCTTCATTTGTACTATTCATTCCTCCATGAGTTATAAATAACTTAGCACGCTTTAATACCTCTAATTGTGGCACATAATCGTAAACATAAATATTATCTGGTATTTCTCCAAGATCCTTCTTATCTATATTTTTTCCTATGGACATAATGACACTAACACCTTCTTTTTTAAGGGCCTTAATACATACTTTAAAAAACTCCAAAGAGTTGTTATATACAGTACCTAGGGATACATACACTATATTTTTATCCATCCTATCAAATGGTATATCTATATCTTCTTTTCTATCCATAATAGATGGACCAATAAATTTATATATATTTTTATTAAACTTATCATTTTCTATTTGAAAACTAAACGTGGTGTAAACTATATTTAAATCTGCGTGGTTTTTTAGCACTTCATCTAAAATATCATTGTTTTTAAACTCCCATTGAGGTAAAATTTTTGAAACAATATCCCTTCTATACTCCTTATTTCCTAACGAGTTTGAACCCTCTTTAGTACCTTCTGCAATTTTTCCAATAATATTTTTTGTTAATGCAAAGGTTGTTATAAATCTTATTGTAGGCTTATTCAATTTTTCTCCAAGTTTCTTTCCTAAGTGTAACATCATACCCAATAGAAACTAGCTTTGTTGTTAGCTCTAATGTTGGGTTAATATGTCCATGAGCTGAAATATTAATTATTAATATTTTTGACATAATGCATTCTCCTAATTCTTAATATTTTCTTTATTTTAATTACTATTATTTATGAATATATAACTTTTTATTTTTTATAACAAGAAACAAAAAATGCTTTTTGTATAGTTAGTCTACATATCTACAAAAATTGTAGATTATTTAGGAGGTGTACTACTTTGCTTACTAAAGATATAAAAAAATAGACTTAAGAGTAAAAAGAACTAATAAGTTAGTTTTAGATACATTCATTAACTTATTAAAAGAAAAAGCTTTTGATAATATACGTATTTCTGATATATGTGATAGGGCTATGATTCATAGAACTACATTTTATAAACATTTTGAAGATAAGTATGATCTATTAAAATATGCATTAAAAAATATTATAAATGAATTTGAAATTAAAAGTCTCGATTTTTATAATAATACTGTCTCAAGAAAATTTTACATAAACTTATTTAAATCATTCTTAGAACATATAGAGAATAATAAAAAAATTTATCTTATAGGATTAGGTAACTTTAAAAGTGATTTTCTTTCAAAAAACTTCAAAAAGATGATTGTTAATTCTGTAAGATACAAACTAGAAGATAACAGTAAGCACGGTGCTAAATTTATAATACCTCTTCCTATTTTATTTGAACTTTATTACGCAGCTATGGTGGGCCTTGGTATTTGGTGGCTTCAAAATGACTCTAATATCTCTATTGAAGAAACCGTTGGCTATCTTGATTTAGCTTTAAATGATATGCTACAAAGTAATGGTACAAACTAATATTATTGTATCACTTTCATTAATCTAAGAATTATCCACAATAAAAATTATTTTATTATATGTTATCAACAGATACTTTATGGGTTATCCACAAAAATGGCTCTAACCCATAAAAAAATGGCACTAAAACAATTTTAGTACCACCTATGTCTAAATTCTATTTAACTTTAAAAAATTTAAGAATTACTTTATCTGTTAGTCTTTCTGCTTTACACACGAAAGCAGTTTCTGAAAGCCATCTAAGCTCTTCATTATAAACTTCAAAAGTTGGGGTTGTGCAAAAATAATAAAGAGATGGATCTACAAATCCCCCGTTTTTAACTACATCAATATATTCTTTTGGAACAGTCCTAAACCCATTGTTCTCTATGTAAAAACTCATTCCATTATCTAATCTCACAGCATATCTAGCACTTAAATCGCATTTTCCATTTGGCCTAATTATTTGGCTATCCACACCACCTGGTAGTACTTGACCATGGATATTTTCTCCTCTAAGCTCTCCACTTAATATAGGGATTAATTGTCTTCTACCAACTATTTCATCTTGCCCTACTAATATAGGCTTATCTACTTTTACTACAATTGAAAAAACATATTCTAATGCTTCCATAATAATTCCTCCTAAAGCTTATCTTTCGTATCCTAATTTTTTAGAAATATCCTTAGCTGATTTTAATAACTCCTCTACAATCTCTTTACCAATTTCACCAGAAAGCCTAACTGATGGTGCTGCTATGCTTAAAGAAGCTACAAGCTCAAAATTATATCTATATATAGGAACTGCTATACTTATTATTCCAAGTTCCCCTTCTTCTATAGCTATACCATAACCTCTTTTTTTTGTTTTTAATATATCCTTTCTTAATAAATCTTTATCTGTAATAGTATTTTCAGTACGCTTAAATAAATCAATACTTTCCAAAGTTTTATTTAAAGTTTCTTCATCCATAGATGATAAAAATAACTTTCCAGAGGCCGTGCAATGAAGAGGAAACCTTCCACCTACCCTAGAATTTACACTAACGGTATTAAACTCTTTAATTTTTTCAACACAAATACCTTCGATAATTCTATTTTTATCATAAGGCATTGATAGTTGTATATTTTCATTAAATTTGTTTTTTAATCTTTCCATGTAAGGCTTAGCTACTTCAATTATATCGGTATGATACTCAAATGCTTTTCCTAAAATAAATAATTTTGGTCCTAATCTAAATTTTCCGTTATCTTCATTTTGTTCAATATATCCCATAGATTCCATTGTATATACTAAATTAAATGCAGTACTCTTTGGTATCCCCAACATTTTAGCTATTTCCGTTAACCGTAATTCTTTTGTTTCAAGGGAAAAACATTCTAATATTTTTAATGCTTTTACAACTGAATTTATTGTTTTCTTTTCAACCATTACAATAACCCCTCCTACCCATTCCATCTCTTAACTTTATTATATCTAATATTAAATTGATCTAGAAGCTTCATGATGTGATGATTTATTATATCATCTAAAGTTTTTGGATTATTATAAAAAGCTGGCATTGGTGGAACTATCCTAACCCCAATTCTTGATAATTTCAACATATTTTCTAAATGTATAGGGCTTAATGGAGTTTCTCTCGTTGATAATACTAATTTTCTCCCTTCTTTAATCATAACCCCAGCAGTCCTTGAAATTAAGCTATCATCATATCCGTTAGCTATTGAACTTAATGTTTTCATACTGCAAGGAAGTATTATCATTCCGTCTGTAACAAATGAACCACTAGATGTCTTTGCTCCTAAATTTTCATTATCATAAACATAATCTGCTAAACCTTTTAAATAATCTATATTATATTTTGTTTCTATTTCAAGATTTCTAATTGCCCAATTACTTAAAATAAGATATGTGTTTATATCTTCTATCTCTTTTAAAACTTCTAATAATTTTACCGCATATATGGTTCCTGTTGCACCAGTTACTCCAATTATAATATTCATGCCCTACCTCTTGTTTAAATATTTTTTACTTAATTATTTTAATTTATTACAAAGCTCATTTATCATACTTCCACACAAGTATAAAATATCATCTATTTCATCCTTACTTATGTAATCTAAATGTATTCCACAACATATAACAAAATTTCCTGAATAATCTTTCCTCAATATATTTCCTAATATCTCTGTTAATAAATTTTCTTTATGACCTTCAAAGGTGGAGGTTTTTAAATCTGTTAAAGAGGAGCCTACAGTTACGGCTCCTAAATGAGGTTTATCTCCTCCTGTTAATATAACACATAAATCTTCTCCCATATTTATAGCTTTAAGATTTATATGTATTCTTTTATATTCTCTGCTTATCTCTATCATTACTTTTTAATTAGCTCAGGAATTGGAGGTATTTGGTCAAGATTTTTTATATCTTCAGGGTTAACCTTAAATCTTTTATCATATTTTTCATAGCTTGTTATATCTTCATTTTCTGTTGACCTCCATGAAAAGCAACATGTATCACATATATATACTTCCCAAGCATCATCTACTGGTGCTTTTGTTAACAAATTTACTGTTTCTGACCCACATCTTGGACAAATCATTATTTATTCCCCCTTATATCTCTTAATGCTTTTTTTAAATAATCACTCCAGAAATCAGTTTTTTCTGGAACTTCTAAAAGTTCTGCTTTTCTTGCTTTATCTGGTGCAACTGGAGTTGTAGCATCAATTATAAGTTTTGTATGCATTCCTGCTGGCTCTGATGATGGATCAAGAGGCATCCCTGGTGCATTTGGAATTAAGACTACATCTTTATCTGGACGCACTCTTGTAGTTAATGCCCACATAACCTGTTCTAAATTAAATGGATCTACAAATTCATCAACTACAATAACTATTTTAGAATATGGCATTCCATGTGGTGTTGATAAAAGCCTCATAGCAACAGCCTTTCCATATCCTCCAAATCTTGATTTTGTAGATATAACTACACCTATTCCGTGAGTATACATAGCATTTACTGCTACAACTTCGGGAAAATCTCTTTTTAATTGTCTATATAATGGAAGGCTTGTATTTAAAGCAATTAAATAATCAATTTCAGTCCAAGGCATTCCTAAGTATAAGTTTTCAAATATAGGATTCTTTCTATGAGTTATAGTGTGAATTCTTACTTCTGGTTGTAGTCTTGCACCTGAATAACTTCCTGGGAACTCTCCAAAAGGACCTTCTATTTTTCTTTCTCTTGGAATTATGTATCCTTCTAAAACTATTTCACTTCTAGCTGGAATATCTAAATTTCCCACTTCACTTTTAGTAAGTTCTATAGGTTCTCCCTTTAATGCTCCAGCAAAATCATACTCTGATTGCACATACTCTATTGGAGTACTTGACATAAAGTTTAAAACTGGATCATTTCCTAAACATATAGCTATTGGTAATGGTTCATTTTTTTCTTCTGCTTTTTTTAAATGAATAGCTATATCATGAAAAGGTAGTGGTTGTATTCCAAGTAAATCCTTCCCCTTTATTTGAATTCTATATGTACCAACATTTTGTTTTCCAAAGTTATCTGGGTCTTCTGGGTCCTTGCTTACTATTAAAGCTTTTGATAAATAAAACCCTCCATCATATTTATTAACTCTAAATAACGGTAGAATATCAAAAAGATTTATGCCTTCTGTTATTTTAACTTCTTTAACTGGTGCATCATCTACCCATAATGGTTTTATTGGATACTTTGACCACCTTTTATCTAATTCAAAAAATTGCTCTTTAACAGGTGTAACTTTAGGAAGTCCAAGCATAAGAGCATGATTTTGCCATGAACCGTGAACATTCAAGACAACCGGATTTTTATATCCCTTTATTTTTTCTACAAGGACAGCAGGTGCACTATCCATATCTGGTGCTGACTTTCCTATTGCACTTAAATCTGGCTCTGGCATAACTTCATCTTTAATTCTTACTAATTGATTTTCTGTTTCTAAGAGCTCTAAAAACTCTCTTAAATCTCTATAAGCCAACGTTCTCTCTCCTTTATTGTTCAATATTATTGAACCAAGTTTAATAATATTGTTTTTTAAATTATATATCTGCAAAAACCCACTGTCAAACCTCATTTATAGAATTAATATATCGTTTTATAGTGATTTCAAAATAAAAATGCTGATAAATTTAAAAATTTTTAAGTATCTATAAGTTAAAATATACCCTTAAAATTCATTTAAAATTATCAACATCTTAGATTAATAATAGCTAATTTTCTAAAATAAGTTCTAATATCTTAATTATATCCTGATTTATGCAAATTGATTTATCTTTGATATCTGTAGGAACAATATTTTCTCCTAAATTAATTCTAACAAGTGTAGTATTTTTAGGATATTCTAAAGTAATGTTTTCAAAAGGATACTTAATAATTACAGGCGTATTATAACCAACTCCAAGTTCTAATAAAACAAAATTCTTTCCTCTAGCCTTTTCTATAAAACTATTAAAAGCATTAAATGTTTTAAAATGAGGTTCTTGCACAAAAGAATTATCCTTTCTAAGGTTAGGTACTAAAAAACCTCCACACTTAGGACATATAGGAACCTCCTCTTCCCTTATATAAAATTTATTTTCTATGTTTTTTATCATAGTGTTTATCATCTCTTTATTATTATATAACTCATTTGAACAAGGTTTTAAGCATTGAAAAAGAGCATAATCTCCCTGTGGTGCAAATATATTTTCCTTTCTAAAGCCTGCTTTTTCAAATTGTCCATCTACGTTAGTTGTTATTATAAAATGCTTTTTATCTTTTAAAAGCTTATATAAATCTAGATAAGGTTTAGTAGCCTCTGTTTTATATCTTATATTGTAAATATGTCTTGACCAATATCCCCAATAAGCTAATACATTTTCCTCTGTTAAATCCCAAAAGGCAGATTGTATTTCCACAATGCTATTTAAATTTAGCTCTTCATACTGTGGAAACCACTTTTTAGCTAATTCCTTATCTAAATAATTTATCCCTCCTGAAGCTGAAAGACCTGCTCCTGCCCCTACTAAAATATAATCTGCATTATTTATTAGCTCTTTTATTTTTTCTATGTTATCTAAGTAAGCTTTCATATATTTTATAATCTTCCTCCTTAAAAACATTAAATATAACTCTTTTTATTTTATTGTCGCTATCTAAAAACTCACATACTGAATCTATAGCAATTTTAGCTGCCTCTTTATTTGGAAAATGGAACTCTCCTGTTGATATACAACAAAAAGCTATTGACTTTAAATGATTTTTTTTAACTAAACTTAAACATGACTCATAACAAGATTTAAGTTCAAAACATTTTTTAAAAGTTAAAATATCACTAACAATAGGACCTACTGTATGGATTACATATTTACAAGGCAAGTTATAAGCTTTTGTAATTTTTGCACTGCCTGTTTCTTCTAAATAGCCTTGCTTTTCCATAATATCTTCACATTCATTTCTTAACTGAATTCCTGAAAAAGTATGTATGGCATTGTCTATACATCTATGGCATGGTACAAAACATCCAAGCATTTGATTATTAGCAGCATTTACTATGGCATCTACCTTAAGTGTTGTAATATCCCCTTTCCAAAGAATTATCTTATCTTTATGTTTATTTTTTGTTTCCTTTAATAAAACATCTATAGTTTCTAATTTGTCCACATCTACTATTCCCTTTTCCACAGATACTTCTTTTAAAAACTCATCTTGAACCTTTAAGAATTCCTCATCAATTTTTTTAGGTTCTCTAACATTCATTAAAGATCTTAAAAGATTAAACTTTTCTTCGTAATCCTTTGGAATATCAATGGTTTTATATCTTCTATCTTCATCTATTAGTCTATTTATTAAGTAATCTAACTTTTCTTCTCTATTCATAAACTCTCTTTCCTCTTTCCTTAAATAAATAATTTTATTTTTATTCCCTGTTTTAGCACAGTATTAGTTTTTAAGTATTTCTAAAATTAACATCGTTTTAAAACAAAATATCCTTTTTTTATCTTTACCTTTATATTTAATATCTTTATCTTAATGCTTAGTATCTTTTTTAATAAATTACCATAAAATATTTAATTTAGCTTTTCTACAGCTTTTACAGGACATTCTTCATAACATAATCCACAATGTAAGCAATTTTCATTGTTTATTTTATAAGGATTTCCCTTTGTTATGCACTTTTGTGGACAAACTTTTAGGCAATATCCACAGGCAATACATTTTTCTCCGATTTTATATCCAATCTCTTTAATAACCTCTTCCCCTAAAGAAAAACTTTCTCTAAATATAGGTTTTTGTGATAAATCAAAGAATTCTCCTGTTCCTTCATACATACAAAATACTTCTAAAGCATATCTTGTTTCCTTAGTATATATTTCATTCATATATGGATTTTCTTCAAATACTTTATCTAATAATTTATCTCCTATACATTTAACTTTTCCTCTAATTGATATTGCCTTTTTAGTTAAAGAGTCATTCTTATTCCCTGAAATCATCCCTGTTATAGCGACAAACTTTTGCTCCATAAGTTGATTATAAAATTCTTTTCCCCTTGCAGTTATAAAATATAACTTGTCTTTGTCTACAAGCATAATATCTATAATTCTAGCCTGTGGAAGACCTTTTTGATCTACTGTTGCAATAGATACTGAATGTATCTCATTTTTTAAAATTTTTAAATATTTTTCTGTATTCATTTTTTATTTCCTCATTCTAATTTTAAATTTTGTTTTATATAATGTTTTAATCTCTAAAAATATTTCAAAGGTTTTATATATTATTAAAGCAACATAAACCTTCTCTAAAATTGATACTAGTTTAAAACCAAGCTTAATTAAATTATAATACTTGAAAGTTTACTTATATAAATAAAAGCAAAAGCTCAAAATTTTTTGAACTCTCGCCTTTAATTAATTTATCACTATATTTTAAAATTAATTTTACCTTAGCACCTTTTTAGCTTTAGAGAAAAACTATAAGATATTTTGCTAAGGTCAAATATTTCTCTACATAATTAAAATATTTCCTTAGCATTTTTAAAATCAATATTTATTTAAAAGAAATTCTAAAGATTAAATTCTTTTGGTGGATTTCCTGAGAAGTCTGCCATAACAGCTTTAACATCTTCTAAATAGAATATTTCAAATATTGGATTATCAGCACTTTTATAAAGTGACTTAACAAGTGGACTTGACTCTATAATCTTTTTCTTTATATCCATATCATTTGAAAAGTGTGCTTTACCATTTAATCTCATCCATTCAAATTTAGGACTTGATGTACAAACCTCTACATATGGATTATTTTCTATTTGCTTAAATACGTCTTTTTCATTATTAGTGCAAAAATATAATTTTCCGCCTTCTTCAAGCATAAATTGGAAAGGTCTAACCTTTGCTTTATTGTCTAATCCAACTGTTGCAAAATATTGTACTGGATTTTCTTCTAAAAATTTTACTACTTCATTCATTTTTATACCCCCATAAAGTTGTTGTTCTTTTTATCTTATGATATTATAATAAATTCAATAATACCATTTGTATAGTAAGCACTTAAAAGTGCTATAGTATCCCTTTAGATACTATTAAGATAAGGAGCTGATTTTAGTGAATGATTTACCTGCTTGTCCTGTTGAAGTAACTTTAAAGCTTATGGGAGATAGATGGAAGATTTTAATAATAAGGGATCTATTAGAAGGAACAAAAAGATTTGGTGAGTTAAAAAAATCCCTAGGAACTATAACACAAAAAGTTTTAACTTCTAACCTAAGAGCTATGGAGGAGAGTGGTCTTTTAACGAGAAAAGTTTATGCTGAGGTTCCACCTAGAGTTGAGTATACCTTAACTGAAACAGGCTATAGCCTAAAGCCAATTTTAGATAGTATGGCTCAGTGGGGAGATAGTTATAAATCCCAAAGTTATAACTAGTATTCTCTATATATTGAATAAATATTAACTTTTTTAATTATAGGGAATATATTCAAACAGGCTATATCAATAACTTTTGATGTAGCCTGTTATAAAAATTTATTCTATAATAATTTTTCTATTTGTTCTACTAATTTTTCTGGTTCATAAGTAGGTGCAAATCTTGTAATAACTTTACCATTTTTGTCTACTAAGAATTTTGTAAAGTTCCATTTTATATCATTTCCAGATGTATTAAATCCTCTTTCTGATAGCATTTTATATAATCCTTCTGATGCTTCATCTTCTTCAGCTTTTGGTGCTTCACTCTTTAAGTATTTATAAAGTGGGTCTGCATTTTCTCCGTTTACTTCAATTTTTCCGAAAGTTTCAAAAGTTGTGTTGTATTTTAGTTTACAAAAGTTTGCAATTTCTTCGTTACTTCCTGGCGCTTGTTCAAAGAATTGATTACAAGGGAAATCTAATATTTCAAATCCTCTATTGTTTAATTTATCATAAATCTTTTGAAGACCTTCATATTGTGGAGTAAATCCACAACCTGTTGCAGTATTTACTATTAAAAGAACTTTTCCCTTATATTTTTCTAATGAAACTTCATTTCCTTTAATATCTTTAACTTTAAAATCGTATAACATAATATCTTCCTCCTATTAGCTTATATTTTATTTCTTTTCTATTATTAGCAAATTTGTTTCTTTTATAAATTTCTTTCAATTTAATTTTATCAAACTTATTTTCCTAAAAAAATAAGTTAAATTATAATCTAACTTTAATATAAATATATTTAACTCTTTTTCACTTAAATTTTGTAAAATTTAATTTTATTCAATTAACATATTCTTATTATATTATTTATTTTTATATCTGTCAAGTTATACTTTTTAATAATATTAAGTTTCTTTTTATTTCTATATTATTGTAAAATATCTATTTTACATAACTTTTTAATTTAAAAATAAAATATTAATTTTTAATAAATAATTAATAAAAAAGTAGAAAAGTTAAACAACTCTTTTCTACCTTTTTCACTATCTCTTAAATATTTATAATTATTAAACTATTTAACCTGATTATAAGATTCAAATATAGAACATATTTTTTTATCTAAATTAAAATATCCAGTATTCATTAGTACTATAGGGCTAACTTTTAATGGATTTGGTCTACCATTTTCTAAACATTCATCATTACCATAAGTTGTTACAATTTCTCCAATAAACATGGTAAAATCAAATATAGGAATAGTTTTTATTACTTTACAAAGGTAATTTATTGCACATTCCTCTATCATAGGTGCATTACCCTTTTTATCATAAAATGATGTGAACATTTTTGATTTATCTATTTGTGTTCCTGAATATGTTCCACAATAATCAACCTTTTTTACTAAATGTGAAGGTGGAATATTAACACTAAAAAATCCATTATCTTTTACACCCTGTGTTGTATAGTGACTATTCTTTAATGAAATATATAAAACAGGTTTCTGGCTTACAACTCCATAAGCTCCTACTGTTGCATAATTAGCTTTTCCATTAACTGTTGCTCCTACAAGTACAGTAATGTATGGGCCAAAAGGAATATTATCTATCTTTTTCTTACTCATCTTTTTTCTCCAATTATTTTATTGTTGCAACACTAAGAATTATAGATGAAATATTAGAAAATTTATAGACTTTTTATTTATTTTATATTATCATATTGTAATAGTATGCCCTATTTAACTATTTTAGGGCCTCTAAGCATTTCAATACTATCATTTCATAATTAATAAATACTTAATCCCTTAATTTAATACTATGCACAAGCACAAGACACAGTATTTTCGCCACTTTCCTATAAATAAATTTAATATTATTCTAATAAATTCTCTATATCTGCCTTTATAGCTAATGGTTTCACAGTTGATGCGTATCTTTTTATAACTTTTCCATTAGAATCAACTAAAAATTTTGTAAAGTTCCATTTAATTTTACTTCCTAGTAATCCCTTTGCCTCACTTTTCAAATATTTATAAAGAGGATGTGCATTATCTCCATTAACATCTATTTTTTCAAACATAGTAAATGTAACACCATAATTTAATGTACAAAACTCCTTTATTGTTTCATTATTACCTGGATCTTGGTGACCAAATTGATTACAAGGAAATCCTAAAATTTCTAGTCCCTTATCTTTATAATCTCTATATAATTCTTGTAATTCCTTAAACTGAGGTGTAAAACCACACTTGCTTGCAGTATTTACTATTAAAAGGACTTTTCCTTTATACATATCCATTTTTACTTCTTCACCATTAATCTTTTTAGCTGAAAAATCATAAAAATTCATAATTCCTACTCCCTACATCCTATAAAATTAATTTAATATTCTACCTCTATTTAAAGATACATATTAAAATTATTGAAACTCTTACTCTAAAAAGCTTCTTACTATTTTTCCATGCCTAACCTCATCTTCCATAATGCTTTTTGCCTCTGGAATTTCATCTGTAAAAGGTTTATACATTTCCTCTCCTTTATCTTCAGCATCTGCAATCATTGCAAAAATTTTATTCCCTAATTCTTTATACATATTTGTTATTTGCTTAGCACCTTTATCACTTGCAGTTAAAACTTCATTTGTATATTTTCTAAGTATTGCTGCATGTCCACCTTCATCTGCTGCTAACTCTAATAATTTATTTTTCATATCTTCATTTGGAACTAATTTTGCTAAAGCTTGATAAACTAAAACCCCATCTAATTCAGCTTGTTGATATTTTAATAATTGTTCTTTTATTTCTTGTTTCATCACACATTACTCCTAACCTTTTTATTTTTAAATTATCCATTTTAATTCCTTAATAAAAATACTAAATAACAAAATTAAATTTTATCAAATTAAAATACTTAAAAGATTAAGTTAAACATTACATTTAACTTAGTTTACTATAATTTAAGTTATATTTTTTAGAACTTCCTCTAGTAATTTTTTTAAAGTTAGTAGTTTCTCTACATTTGTTCCAACTTTACAAAAAATTTGTTCTGGAACCTTAACTACCTCTTCTTTTAATTCTCTCCCTTTATCTGTTAGCTCAACAATAACTACTCTCTCGTCACTTTTGTCTCTATACTTTATTATTAATTCCATTGACTCTAACTTTTTAATTACAGGAGTAAGAGTTCCTGAATCCAAATAAAGTTTTTTACAAAGTTCTTTAATGGTTATTTTTTCGTCTTCCCAAAGTACAAGCATTGTTATATATTGAGTGTAAGTTAAATTAAATTTATCTAGAAAAGGTTTATATAGCTTTATTATCTCTCTAGATGCTGCATATAAAGGAAAACATACTTGGTTTCCTAATTTTAAATTTTCATATTTATCCATTTTAAACCTCATTATGTTTTAAATAATTTAATTTGATACAATTAATCTATAGTTATTATATAATTTATACTTATTATTGTCAAACCTCAATAATATTTTTATATTTTATACTAAATAGAATGATATTCTTTAAATGTTTTAATAATTACTTATTCTTTTAACTTAAAGTAAGAAATCCTTAGTCATATAATATTTCTAAAGGTATCTGTTTATATATTTTAAAACTTAATTATAAAATTATTCTTATAATGAGTATTTTATTTTCCAATTATTTCTCTATTTCATCAATCATTTTAATAAATCTTGCTATATTTCCAGCAACAATACTATTTGGTGCAACATCCTTTGTTACTATACCACCTTTACCAATAATTGCATGCTCTCCAATTGTAATTAATCGTAAAATAGTATAATTAATTACAATTCATACATTATCTTTGATGATTATTGGTTTACAAGGTGTTATACTTCTATTTGTTGGGTCAAAATCATAATTAAGGGTAATAAGATTACCTTTAGACCCATAAACATATTATCACCAATATTAATAAACTCCTTATTTTTTTACAAAATTACTTTCTCTTGCAGCGTAACGTTCACCAACGTTTGGATACTTATTAATTAAATCTTCAATTGTCTTTATATCATCTTCACTTAAAGCAACCTCAACTGCTTTAACATTTTCTTTCAAATATTTACATCTTTTAGTTCCTGGAATTGGAATTATATTTTCCCCTTGTGATAATACCCAAGCAACTGCTAACTGTGCTGGTGTTAATCCCTTTGTCTTTGCATATTCTTCAAACTCATTAACTAATCTTTGATTGTTTTCTAGATATTCACCATTATATCTTGGTAAGTTTTTTCTAAAATCATTGTCTTTTAAAGTACTTACGTCTACTTTATTTGAAATTAATCCTCTTCCAAAAGGAGCAAATGGTACAAAAGTAATTCCAAGCTCTTTAGTAAGTGGTAAAATTTCTTTTTCAACTTCTCTGTATAATATTGAATATTCACTTTGAACAGCTGATATTGGATGAATCTTATGAGCTTTCTTTAAATCTTCTGCTGTACATTCACTTAAACCTAAATATTTAACTTTTCCTTCCTCAACTAGTTTAGCCATTTCTCTAACAGATTCTTCTACTGGTACATTTGGGTCAACACGATGTAAATATAATAAATCAATACAATCTATATTTAAACGCTTCAATGATTTTTCAACGCCTTCTCTAATATGCTTAGGTGAACCATCTAAGTATGTAGCTTTTGCTTCTTTTGGCTCTTTTCCCTCATCAACATCATTTCCAGCTCTAAAACCAATCTTTGTTGCAATAAAAATCTTATCTCTATTTTCTACTAATATTTTAGAGATTAATTTCTCATTATCTCCTGCTCCATAAATATCAGCAGTGTCCCAAAAATTAATACCAAGTTCAATTGAACGTTTTAAAGTTTTAAGGCTTTCTTCATCATTCCTTTCACCATAAGACATACTCATTCCCATACATCCAAGACCAATTACTGATAATTCAATATTTGTGTTTGCAAACTTTCTATATTTCATTTTATATCCTCCTATAAACTCAAGTTAATATATGTAATTATTTATATCTTTATTAATAAATACTCATAATAAGCATTTATATTTGTTAAACTTAATTAAAGTATAAACCTTAGTCCTTAGACGAAGGCAATAGTATTTTAAAATATTTTTATGGTATAATTTTTAATATTACAATATAGCAATAGTATAAAAGGAGTGCTTCTAATGTATACAGTAAAAGAAGTCGCAAAAATACTAAACTTAACAGAACATACCATTCGCTACTATACTAACAAAGAACTAATCCCAACACTAAAAAGAAATACAAACAACGTTAGATTATTTGATGAAGCATCTATTAATTGGATTATTTTTGTGAAACACCTTAAAGATTGTGGTATGTCAATTAAGGAAATTAAAGAATTTGTTGATTTGTGGACACAAGGAAATTCTACTATTCCAACTAGATATGAAATAATATCAGAACAAAAAGAAAAAACAAAACAGGAACTTATAGATGTTAAACATAGATTAGATATTTTAGAAAAAAAGCTACAGCATTATGAAAAATTAATGAGTAAGTTAAATAGTGATGAAAATGTTTGTCTAAAAGAATTTCCTATAATTAATAAAGCAAAAAAAGAGGATGTATCAAAATAATTGACTTTAAGATACATCCTCTTTTTATAGAATTTTTCTGGTTTACGAGTCCAAGCACTTGCAGGACATGCAATTGTACATTCCCCACAACCAACGCAACAACAACAATCTTTATCAATTAATCCATTAGCATTTAAACTTAAAACTCTTGTTGCATGATGTTCACAAGCTCTGACACAAGCACCACAACCAATACATCTGCCATTAAATTCTTTCCACATAGGATGGTCTTTTAATTTTATTAATACTTCCTTATTTTTTATTTCATGAATGTTTGCGCTAATATTATTCTTTTCTACAAACTTAAGAATAAATTCTTCTTCTTTACATTCATTAAAATATTCTTCAAGCTCTTTATCCTTAACATTAAATACAGCTGAATCTTTAGAAAATCTTACTGCTAAACTATAATCATCTGTTTTATTGCTTCCCATTGAAGTACAAAAACATGTATCAAAGCCTTCAGCACATTCCATACATATAAACTTAACATTTTCTCTTACTCTTTTATAAAATACATCTTCAAATCCACCATTTTGTAAATATATTTTATCTTGTCTTAATTGTGCATTTATATCACATGGTCTTGCAAATATTAATATTTTTTTATCCCCGTAAGGATTTTTACTCTCTCTAAATTCATCTTCTGTGAAATAATATAAAGTTTGACTTATAGGATTTGTAACTTCCTTTGCTGGATATGTAGATTTTTTATCATATACTATCTCGTCGAAAGATTTTACTTCATCATATTTAATTATATCCGTATCTGAATATCTACCTTGTTTTTCAAAATTCTTTTGGGCAAATATTTTATGATCTTTCCTTAAATTTCTAAATAAGCTATCTATCTCTTCTTTTGATAACTTATATCCCATATTATTCCTTATAATAGTAATAAATTTAGCTTTTATGGACTATTTTTTTAAAACATTCAATAATAGCATACTACTTTTTACTATATTTTCAAAGAAAATTTTAGAATATTTACTATTAATATCTTTTATATATTTTAAATTAATTATAGTAATATAATATTAAACTTGAAATATTTATAAAATATTCAAGTAATATTTGTTATAAATTTATCACTTATTCACCTATAATATCTTATATAAGAAATATATCTATTAAATCTTCATTAATAACTTTATTTTATACATAAAAAATAGGCTATGCCTTAAGTTAATACATTATTAAAACATAACCTATCTAAATCATATTAAATTGAGCTTATTATTTTTAGTTGTTACTAATTTTCTCATATTAATGATTATTCATTTATTTATTTTTATTCTACATAAAATCTATTACTGATTCCTCTTGATAGGACCTTTCTAGCATGTTCTTTTGCTAAATCTAAAGAATGTAATGCAGCTGTTCCACATTGAACTTCATTATCTGCTGGAATTTTATCTTGTTCTAACACTTTATTTAATGAATATTCTAAAGCCTTTATAACTTCATCAACTTCTACATCTCCAAAGCTTACTAAATAGAATCCTGTTTTGCATCCCATTGGAGATACATCAATAATGCCATCTAGCTTTTCTCTCATAAATCCTGCTAAAAAATGCTCTAAAGTGTGAATTCCCATATCTGATAGTATCTCTTTATTAGGTTTAGCAAATCTTAAATCAAACTTAGTTACTATATCTCCCTTAGGACCAACCTTAACCCCTGCTTTTCTTACATAAGGTGCTTTAACCTTTGTGTGATCTAATTCAAAACTTTCTACTTTTATCATTTTATCTATCTCCTTATTTAATTTTTTATATTTCTCTACTTGCTAAATAGCTTGATTTTAAGTAAGTTCAAGAACCTAATTTAATTTCACAGAGAATTTCTATTATCTTCATTATAGATTTGTTAAATTTCTATACATATTAAACTCAAACATTAAAAACCCCACAATAACTTTATTCAAAAGATAATAAAGTACTTGCTGTTCATTAAAATACCTCCTCACCTTTATCTAAAATCAACATCTTCCTAAAACATAATCTCTATAAGTTATATTATGTTAAAATAAACCTGTACTAAAGTACCTATCTCCTCTGTCTGGCAATATAACTACTATATTTCCTTTTTCAATTTTCTCTGCTAATTTCAATGCTGCAAAAACTGCCGCCCCTGATGATGAGCCAACTATGATTCCTTCTTTTTTAGCTAAAGCTTTTACAGTTTCAAAGGAATCTTTATCATTAGTTTTTATAACATCATCAACTAAAGCCACATTCATAGTTTTAGGTATAAAATTATTACCTATTCCTTCTACTTTATAGCACCCTTCAGTTCCTCCACCGATAATTGAACCTTCTGGGTCTGCTAATATTCCCTTAACATCTTTAATATTTTCTTTTAAATATTTTAATACTCCTGTGTATGTTCCACCACTACCTGCTCCTGCTACAACATAATTTATCTGTCCATCTAAATCTTCATAGATTTCTCTTCCTGTAGTTTCATAATGGGCTAGTGGATTTGAATTATTTTCAAACTGCTTTAATGAAATGGAATTTGGAATTTCCTTTAGCATTTTTTCAGCTAATTTCATTGCACCTTCCATACCATCTTTTCTTGGAGTATTTATTATTTTTCCTCCTAAAGCCTCCATTATCTTTTGTTTCTCTATTGAAAACTTTTCTGGAACTACAAAGATAACTTCATATCCCTTATTTAATGCAGCTAAAGCAATTCCTATTCCTGTGTTTCCAGCAGTTGCTTCTATAATTGTATAGCCTTTTTTAAGCCTACCTTCTTTTTCGGCCTTTTCTATCATATACATGCCTACTCTATCTTTAGAGCTTCCACCAGGATTAAAACACTCTAGCTTAGCAAATATATTTACCCCTTTTTTTACACCTAAATTATTTAGCTTTAATAAAGGTGTTTTTCCTACTAAATCCCTAATGTCATTATAGTATCTCATTTTTCCCACCTGCTAAACTTAATGCCTTTTCTATATCTTCTAATATATCTTCTTTATCCTCTATACCAACTGATACTCTGATTAAATTATCTGTTATTCCAATACGTTCTCTAAGTTCTTTTGGAAGTGTTGCGTGAGTCATTGATGCTGGGTGACATGCTAAAGATTCAACACCTCCTAAGCTTTCACCAAATGTTATTAGCTCTAATCCTTCTACAAACTTTTTAAAGTCTAACTCATCATTTAAAACAAAGGAGATAACCCCCCCAAAACCACTTGCTTGGCTCTTTTGAATTTCATATCCTTTATGACTCTTTAGCCCTGTATAATAAACCTTTTTTATATTGCTACTTTTTGAAAGTTTATCAGCTATAAATCTTGCATTTTCCTCATGTCTATCCATTCTTACACTTAATGTTTTAATACCTCTTATAAGCAAGAAACTATCAAAAGGTTGAAGTATTCCACCAGTGGCATTTTGAATAAAGTGTAATCTTTCTCCAAGTTTTTCATCCTTAACTATTGCTAACCCTGCAACTAAATCACTATGTCCACCTAAATATTTTGTAGCTGAATGAACAACAATATCTGCTCCAAGTAATAAAGGATTTTGTAGATATGGACTCATAAAGGTATTATCAACTATTGCAAGTATTCCATTTTTCTTAGCTACAGAAGAAACCTTTTTTATATCTACAACATCTAATAATGGGTTTGTTGGAGTTTCTATAAATACTGCCTTAACATCTTCTTTTATCTGTTCCTCTAATTTATCAAAATCATCTACAATTTCATAGCTTATGCCAAAGTTACTAAAAACCTGATTTAGGATTCTAAATGTTCCACCATATAGATTATTAGCGATTAAAATTTTATCCCCACTTTTAAATAAACTAAGAACTGCTCCTATTGCTGCAAGACCTGATGCAAAGGCAAATCCTCTTATGCCACCCTCTATATCAGCAATTAACTTTTCTAAAGCTTCCCTTGTTGGGTTTCCTGTTCTTGAATATTCATATCCTGTGTTTTCCCCAAACTTATTTTGTTTATATGTTGATGTTTGATATATTGGTATATTTACCGCCCCAGTTCTCTCATCTGTACTTATTCCACCATGTATTAATATTGAATTTTTTTTCATTTTAAATCCCACCTCTTTAATTACTTTGTTCCTACTGCCATAAATATTTTTGGTTCAATTACATGTCCTCTAGAAGAAACTCCTCTAGCTACTAAACCAGTATCTTTTATATCTATATTTCTAAATTCAGCTTCTTCGTACCATTTTTTTAAATCCTTATGGTTAAATCCAAGCCAAACATCATTCATTTCATCTATTGCCCATGTTCCATCATGTTCCTCAACATCAGTAATAATTACTTTTCCACCATCTTTTAAAATTCTTCTCATTTCCTTGATAGCCCTATCAGGATTTACAACATGATGTAATGCCATGTTTATAAATACAACATCTACTGAATTATCAAATAAAGGTAAGTTTTCTAAATCTCCTGTTATAGGATAAATATTTTTAAGCCCCAAATCCTGAGCTGATTTATTAAGCTCTCTTAACATATTCTTAGAAGCATCTATTGAAAAAACTATACCTGCTTTTTCTGCTACCTTTAAACTAATAAATCCTGTTCCTGCACCTAAATCTGCAACAACTTTATTTTTTAAATCTACTGAATTAATTGCTATATCCCGAAGTTCATCCTTGAAATAATCAACTCTAATACTATTCCAGTCTTTTGCTATTGAATTAAAATAATTTAACGAACTCATAAAAAATCCTCCTTAAAATAATTACCTAATTATCTTTTAAATAAGGGATTAATTTTTAATAAAAGTAAAAATCAATACTTCCTTAAAATAAAAATATCTATATAAATAAAAAGACCCCATCTCTATAAAACTATAGAGACGAGGTTTACCCGCGGTTCCACTCTAATTTAGATATAATAAAATATATCTACACTCGAAAATTTCAGCACCAACATGCCTAATCACTGTAACGGGTGATAACCGAGTAACTCTACTATTGTTTCGAGCACCTACTCCAAAGGGCACTTCATATTTGTTCTAAATAAAAAACTCTCATCAATGTTTTTCTCTCTGTAAATTTCCCAAATACTACTTTACTTTTTCATCGCATTTTAATAACCTAGTAACTTTATATGTTTACTATGTTTTTCTTGTTGGGTTTATTATAATACAACTTTTTTTCAAAATCAATACTAATTTTTGAAAATTTCTATAGTTTTTAGTGGTAAATATTTATAATTATATAGATTAATAATTATGTTTTATGAGATATAAATTTAAAATATGAGTAAAAAAACACTTTATCAAAGGATTACTATGTTTCTATATCACCAGATGTTGTTAAGAATTCTATGACAAAATAGTTTCATAAGCAATTAGTATATTTCTATACTAGTGGATGTTATTAAGAAATTTTGTCATAACTAATTGATATAATTATACCTGTAAGATAAGACTGCTATAAAATTTATAATAAAAACAAAAAACCTTTGTATAAATATATACAAAGGTTTTTTCTAGGCTATTTGGTTGCGGGGGCAGGACTTGAACCTACGACCTTCGGGTTATGAGCCCGACG
>CAUWNL010000008.1:0-54813 GCA_963559995.1 uncultured Sarcina sp. | reverse complement strand
GTTTTATAAATATATTAACTGAGGGGTTTGGAGATAATAATTATGGAGATTTATTTCCTGTTTTAGATGTGGAAGATCCTATAGAGAATATTATTTCAACAACTACTTTAGTGAATTGGGTAGAGAGATTTAAAAATAGGTTTGAAACAAAAACTAGAAGAAAGTTAATGCTTTATACAGGTTTATTCTTTATAGAATTATATAATAATTTTCAAGTTCCAAACAGGGGATACCCATTAAGTAATATGCCACTTTGGATAGCTATGTACACAAGAATTCCTTCAAATCCAAAGTATCCTCCTAATATTGGAGGTTGGACAAGGTGGACAATGTGGCAATATACAGATCAGGGAACATTAGCTGGAATAGGTGGACCTGTAGATTTAAATTGGGGACCTGTAAACTTAGCTTATTTAATGCCACCATTACCAGTTGTAGGTCTTTATGCAGTAGAGAATGGAAATAACATAACTGTATACTGGAAGGCTAATAGTGAAGTTGATATATCAGGATATAATTTGTTTATAAACTCTCTTTATGCAGGAACTGTTTCAGCAAACACAACTAAATTTAATATAAATAAAACTAAGTTTAATATACCTAAAAATAACCCAATAGAAATAAGTATAGAAGCTTTTGATTATACTGGTGATTTTTCAACTGAGAGAAGTAGTTATATATTAAATTAATAAAAATATATTAAATACATGTAATTTATTTATAAGTGAGAATTTATTATAGAGTATACAGTAAGTTTTTAGTGAATTTTTAAATGAATTTTAAAAATTCACTTTCTTACTCTTATATATATTTTGACTATAATTCATAAATAATGTATTATTAACATAATTATTAAAATAATTATATAAACGAAATTTTATTAAAAGGGGATAAAGTACATGGGAAAAGTAAAGAAATTAGTTATAGGTGCATCTGTTGCAATAGCTATAGGGGCCTCAGGAGTTGGGGTTTATTGCGATAATGTAGATAAAACAGTTGATAATTGGAAGGATAAAATATACCCAGGAGTTACTGTTGAGGGTATTAATCTAGGTGGAATGACAAGTGCAGAAGCCGAGGAAACATTAAATAATAAATATGGACAAGTAGCATCTAATAAGGAAATATTTATAAAAGCTGGAGATGAGCAAGTTGAAATAAATTTCACAGATTTATCTCCTGAATACGATATAGATAAAGTGGTAGATAAGGCTGTAAACATTGGAAAGGATGAAAATATTTTTAAACAAAATGAATATATAAAAAATGGAATTCATAATAATTTGGATTTAACTGTAGATTATAACGAGGAAAAATTAAAAAAATATGAAGAAGAATTAGAAAGTAAAGTTGATGTTTCAGCCAAAAATGCCACAATATCTATGGTTAATGGGAAGTTAGTAGTTAATGATAGCGTCAACGGAAAAGATGTAAATATTGAAGAAATGGACTCTCTTATAAAGACTGCTATAGATAATGATATTAATGATGATTTAACTAGTAATACAATTACAGTAAATGTACCTGTAAAAGAGATAACCCCAAGTGTTACAAAACAGGAGTTAGCTAGCATAAATGGAGTTATAGGAAGTTTTACATCAGATTATTCTTTTAATTCAACAGATAACAGAGCTACTAATGTAGAGTTAGCCCTTAAAGCTATTAATGGAACAGTTTTAATGCCAGGAGAAAGTTTTAGTTTTAATAATATAGTAGGAGAGAGAACTGGGGCAAGGGGATATAAAAATGCAGCTACCTTTGTTGGAAATCAAGTAGTAGATGGACTAGGTGGAGGAATTTGTCAAGTATCAACAGCATTAAATAGAGCCGTAATAAAAGCTGGTCTAACTCCAACAGAGAGGCATAACCACTCATTAAAGGCATCTTACTCAGACTATGGATTAGATAGTGCAGTAGCTTGGGGATATTTAGATTATAAGTTTACAAACACATATGAAACACCTATATATATACAAGCAACAACTAATGGTTCTAGAGTTATGACCATTAATATATATGGAAATACAGAGGATAAGGGGAATGTAACTTACGAATTAGTAGCAACAAGTCCAGAAATTACATCAAAAGCTACAGTTACTAAAATAAATGACTCAAGTTTAGCAAGTGGTCAAGAGGTTTGGCAAACTAAACCTGTAGACGGTTATAAGGCAAGTTCTTATATAGTAACTTATATAAATGGAGTTGAATCTAGTAGAAAGTTACTTGGAACTTATACTTATTCTAAGGTTGATGGGGTACTAAGAGTTGGAGGAACAACTGCACAAGGTTAGGAACAAGAATAGTTAAATATTAAGGATTTGTATTATAAATAAGTGGAGAGAATTTAGATGTATAAAATGATTTGTGTAGATATGGATGGAACCTTATTAAACAAAAGAAAGAAGATTAGTAAAGAAGATAAGGAAGCCTTAAAAAGGGCTCATGATGAAAAAAATATTCATATAGTTATAACAACAGGAAGACTTTATAATGATGCAAGTTATTATGCAAGTCTTTTAGGTGTTAAGTCTTCGGTTATTTCAGGAAATGGTGCTTTTATAAAAGATGAATTAAATAATAAAGTTATAAGTAAAAGTACTTTATCTAAAGAAGAGTTTAAGCAGATTTTGAGAGCTTGTGAGAAGTTCAATATGAATCCGAACCTTTATACAACAGATTCTATTTATATTTATTCTAAGATTTATACTTTCATAGAAAAGTTTCTTATGATAAAAAGACCTAAAGGATTTAAAACTAAAATATTAAATGTTAAGAATAAAAATACATGGATAAATATAATTGAAAAAAATGAAAATTATATTATTAAAGGACTAGTTCTTAGTTTTAATAGACAAAAATTAATGAGATTTAAAGAGTATATTATAAATAAGTTAAATTTAGAGGCGCACATGTCATCTAAGTTTACTTTAGAAATAAACTCTAGGAATACTAATAAAAGGACTGGAGTTAGCAGTTTAGAAAGATATTATGGAATAAGAAGAGAAGAGATAATATGCATTGGAGATAATGAAAATGATATACCTATGATTGAGTATGCAGGTCTTGGAGTAGCTATGGGGAATGCTAGAAAAAAGGTCAAGGAAAGAGCAGATTTTATAACATATGATAATAATAATTTTGGTGTTGCAAATGCGATAAATAAGCATATCTTTACCAAATAATTTCTTGCATTTTATATAATTAGGTAATATGATATAATTTGAATATATTAAATTAAACTAAGTATAATAGTCTATTCGGAGGGCGAATAAAGTGAATTTAAATATAGTATTATATCAACCAGAAATACCACAAAACACAGGAAATATTGCAAGAACATGTGTTTTAACAAACTCTAAACTTCACATAATAAAACCTATGGGATTTAGTTTAGATGAAAAGCATGTAAGACGTGCAGGATTAGATTATTGGGATCAATTAGATTTAGAGATATATGAAAATTATGAGGAGTTTATGAAGAAACATGGTGATAAAACAATATACTTATCATCCACTCATACTGACAGATTATATAGTGATGTTAGTTATAAAGAAGGTGATTTTATAATGTTTGGAAGAGAGTCATCAGGGGTTCCAGATGACGTTCATAAGAATCATATAGAAATAAGAGTACCTATGATTAATACTACAACTAGAAGTCTGAATTTATCAAATACCGTAGCTATTGTTACTTATGAGGCCTTAAAGGGGATTGGTTTTCCAAATATGAAATAGGGGGGATTTAATTTGGAAAAAATAAAGATAATTACTGATAGCTCCTGTGACCTATCAAAGGATTTAATTGAAAGATATGAAATAGAAGTTTTACCGCTTTTAATAAATTTTGGTAAAGAAAGTTATTTAGATGGTGTTGATATAGATTTTAATACAATGTATGAGAGAATAGAAAGAGAAAATACATTGCCAACTACATCTCAAGTTGTACCAGGTAGATTTGTTGAAGCTTATGAAAAGTGGCTTAGTGAGGGATATAAAATAATAGTACTTCCTTTATCATCTAAAATGAGTGGCACATATCAATCAGCTAATATAGCTAAGACAGAAGTTAATAGTGAAAATATAAAAATTATAGATACACTAAATGTAACTTCAGGTCTTGGGATTATAGTTCTTAAAGCTGCTACAATGATAGAAGATGGTTACAGTTTAGATGCAATAGAGAAAGAAATCTTAGAGTATAGAGACCATGTAGATGCAGGTCTTGTTTTTGAAAGTTTAGATAACCTTGTAAGAGGGGGAAGACTTTCAAGGGGAAAAGCTATTATAGTAGGGGCTTTAGGCATAAAGCTATTACTAGATGTACAAAACGGTGAAATGAATGTTTATAGTAAAGTTCGTGGAACTAAAAAAGCTATAAAAGAAGTTATAGAAAAATTTAATAATGCAAAGAAGAAACAAGGAGAACCTGTTATTCTTTTAGAAGTTGAAAATCCTGAAGTGTGTGCTGCACTTAAGGAGTATTTAGAAAGTAATGGTGTACCATATATACATCAAAAGGTTGGGTGTGCTGTTGGAATACATTCAGGAATTAAAGCTTGTGGGTTATTCTTTGTAAGAAATTATTAACATGGTTTAGAAATCAGTTTATTGAAAGAAACTATTTTAAATATTTTATTATTTAAAATAGTTTCTTTTTTATCTATTTAATTTAATCAATGTTACTTTTATAGAAAAATGCATGTTCTTAAATATAAAATTTTATATGTGATAATTTATAATTTGAAAAAACATACATAAGATACCTTTAAATTTCACAAAACTAAGGTAAGTACAAATTCATATGTTAATTATATTGTTTATTGATTTATGAAATTAGTATTTAAGTAAACCATAGATTAGAGATAATAAAAATGAATTTTAACATGGAAGTTTAGGAGATGGTATTTTATGAAAAAGATATTAAGTTTAGGTTTAATATTAAGTTTTGTTATATCTTTAGTAGGGTGTCAAGGTGGGGTTAACGACTTAAGTATAGGAGAAGTTTCCATAGCTAAAACACTTCGCATAGGTCTAAATGCAGATACAGCAGGAATTGATGATGTAGGATTTAATAACTCCGCTTATGAAGGTCTTGTTAAAGCTAAAAAGGATTTTAGAATAAAGTATGGTATTCTTCAATCTAAGAAGGTAGAAGATTATGAAAAAAATATAACAAATCTTACAAAGCATAATTCTTTAATATTTGGTATTGGATTTAGAATGAAGGATAGTATAGAAAACGTAGCTAAAAATAATACAGATAAAAGTTTTGTAATAATAGATAATGTATCAGATTTAGCAAATGTAAAGTCTGTAACATTTAAAGATGAAGAGGGAGCTTTTTTAATGGGAATTATAGCGGGGAAAATGACAAAAACTAATAAAGTAGGTTTTATAGGTGGGGTTGAGGCACCAATAATTGAACAAATAGCTTCAGGATTTACCTATGGTGTTAAAACTGTTAATGAAGAAGCTGCAACGGATCTAATAAATAAAAATAATATTAGATATACTATGGATTTTTATAATGAGGAGAAAGGATATAATGCAGCAAAGGAACTTTATAGTAGAGGAGTAGATGTTATATTCCATGGTGCAGGAAAGTGTGGAATTGGAGTTTTTAAAGCAGCAAAAGAAGAAGGAAGATATGCTATAGGAATAGATGAGGATCAAGGAGAAGAACTTAAGGAGTATTCAGATTGTATATTATCTTCAATGATAAAGAAAACAGACTTAGTAGTATATAGTTCTATTAAAGAATTTTTAAAGGGAACATTTAGGTCAGGCAAAGATAATGCTTTAGATCTTGGATTAAAAGAGGGGGCTATAGATATAGCAAGTAGTACAAAAAACAAAGTTCCAGAAGATATTTTAAATGTGGTAAATAAATATAAAGAATCGATAATAGGTGGAGAAATGAAAATTCCAAAGACAAATAATGAGCTTGTAGGTTCGTAAATACTTCCTTAAAATGGTTAAGCTATTGAAAAATACAATTATTTATAAGATAATTAAAGTAATACTTAAAGATTTGTATTTTAGGATAGATGTTTAAAGTAAGGATAGGTGTTTATACAATGGAAATGAATTTTAATTTGAATTTGACACAAGAACAAAAGCTCATAATGACACAACAAATGCAACTATCAGTTAAACTATTACAAATGTCTACTAGCGATTTGAGGGATTATATTGAAAAAGAATTTTTAGAAAATCCAGTTTTAGAAGCTCAATATGAAACTTTAGATGATAAGAGAAAGGAGCAAGATAGGTTAGAGTATAAAGAACTTATAAAGTATCTTGAATCTGATAATTATGGCTCTCAAAGTTATGGAGATTATGATGAAGAAAGTGTTTCGCCTTTTACTTTTATAAGTAATCCAAAGTCACTAAAAGAGTACTTGTTAGAACAAATAATAGATTTACCAATTGATGATTATCTAAGAAGCATTTGCAGTTATATGATTGAATCATTAGATAATAGAGGATATTTAGATATAAAAAATGAAGAGATAGAGAAAGAATTAAGATGTGGAGAAGAGAATATTCAAAGAGCACTAATTCTTCTTCATAATCTAGAACCTGCAGGAATTGGCGCTAGGGATATAAAAGAATGTTTAATACTTCAATTAAAAAGACTTGGGAGAAACAATGATGTTTTAATGGATATTATAAACAATCACTTGCAAGATTTAGCAGATAATAAATATCAAGTTATAGGGAAAGCTTTGAAGATAACAGCAAAAGAGGCTCAAGCTTATGGGGATTTAATAAAAACATTGGAGCCAAAACCATCTAGAGGGTTTTATACCGGTGAAGATATGAAATTTATAATACCTGATGCTGAAATAAGAAAAATAGATGGACAGTTTTTTGTAATAATGAATGATAGAGTTTTGCCTAAATTATCAATAAATTCTATGTATAGTGAGATACTTAATAATAATGATGATAAAGATGCAGTAAAATACATAGAAGAGAAGATAGGTAAAGCTATGTTTTTAGTTAAAAGTATAGATCAAAGAAAAAGTACTCTCCATAAGGTTTTAGAAAAGATAGTTGAAAAGCAAAAGGGTTATTTTGAAAAGGGAGAAAAAGAATTAATTCCTATGACTTTAAAGGAAATAGCGGAAGAAATAGGAATGCATGAATCAACGGTATCAAGAGCTATTAGAGAAAAATATATATTAACATCCTTTGGTACAATAAAGATTAAAGATTTATTTACTAACGGAATTCAAGGAAATAGTAAGGGTGGTAATGAGTCAGAGGATATTTCAGTAATAAATATTAAAAAGAGTATAGAAAAATTAATAAATGAAGAAGATAAACTAAAACCATTATCAGACCAAATTATATGTGAAAAATTAAATAAAAATGGAATGAATATATCAAGAAGAACTGTGGCAAAATACAGAGAAGAAATGGGAATAAAGTCCTCAAGTAAAAGAAAAAGATTTTAAATGAATAATAGGTATAATTAAGTTAATTGAATAAAAATTTTCAGAAAAATTTAAAAAAATACTTTAAAAATGTGCACTTTTGTTTTATAATAGTTGTTGTGGGACATTTAAGTTTTAAGTGGGACGCTAAATGACCAAAGGAGTTGTTTGGTTTGCAAGATACATTAAAGTTGCAAAAAATAATAGTTCCAGAAATGGTGGAACTCTTAGAAAAACGGTATAATATTCTAAGAACAATCCATTACAATCAACCAATAGGAAGAAGAGTATTGGCAAACAGTTTAGGTTTAGGAGAAAGAATTGTAAGAACTGAGATTAATTTTTTAAAATCTCAAAATCTTATTCAAATTACTACACCAGGAATGTATGTTACTCCAGAGGGAGAAAACATACTAGATATGCTAAAGGAATTTATTCATGATATAAAAGGTTTATCCTATGTGGAGTCAAGTTTAAAGGAACTTTTAAACTTGAAAGAAGTAATTGTTGTTCCAGGAGAAATTTCTGATGATTTAGATGTATCTAAGGAACTTGGAAAGGCAGCAGCAAATTATATTAAATCCATATTAAAAAATAATCATGTATTAGCACTTACAGGTGGTAGCACAATAAGAGATGTAGTAGATCACTTTCCTAAAATTCAGAATTTACATGATATTTTGATTGTTCCAGCAAGAGGTGGAATGGGAAAAAATGTAGAGACTCAAGCAAATACTTTAGCAGGAGAATTGGCTAAAAAAGTTAATGGAAGTTATAAAATGCTTCATATTCCGGCTAATGCTATCAGTGAAGTAGTTGAAACTCTAAGTAAGCAAAAAGATGTTAAGGAAATTATTAATTATATAAATAATGCTGATATACTATTATACGGTATAGGTAGAGCAGAAAAAATGGCATCTAAAAGAGGAATTCCTGATGAGTTAATAAATGATTTATTAGATTTAGGAGCTATGGGAGAAGCATTAGGATTTTATTTTGATAAAAACTCAAAAGTGATATCTATTATGCCTAATTTAGGCATTGATATAAATAAAATAAGAAATATAAAAAATCAAGTTGCTGTAGCTGGAGGTAAAAATAAGGCAAAGGCTATAATGGCTGCTATATCAAACAATGAAAATGTTGTTTTAGTGGTAGATGAAGGAGCAGCAAAGGAAATTTTAAAAAATTTTGAAACATAATAATTTAAATCGTTTAAAATATTTTTAAATATTTTATATAATATCTATTTATATTTAGGAGGAATTTATAATGGTAAAAGTTGCTATTAACGGATTTGGACGTATTGGACGTCTTGCATTTAGACAAATGTTTGGAGCTGAAGGGTATGAAATAGTTGCTATAAACGACTTAACTAGCCCAACAATGTTAGCTCATTTATTAAAATATGATTCAGCTCAAGGAAGATATGCTTTAGCAGATAAAGTTGTAGCTGGAGAAAATTCAATAACAGTTGATGGAAAAGAAATTAGAATATATGCTGAAGCTGACGCTTCTAAATTACCATGGGGAGAAATTGGTGTTGACGTAGTATTAGAATGTACTGGATTCTACGTATCAAAAGCTAAATCTCAAGCTCATATTGATGCAGGTGCTAAGAAAGTTGTTATATCAGCTCCAGCTGGAAACGACCTTCCAACAGTTGTATTTAACGTAAACCAAAATATATTAAAAGCTGAAGATAAAATAATATCTGCTGCATCTTGTACTACAAACTGCTTAGCTCCAATGGCTAAAGCATTAAATGATTTTGCAACAATCGAATCTGGTATAATGTCAACAATCCATGCTTACACTGGAGACCAAATGGTATTAGATGGACCACATAGAAAAGGTGATTTCAGAAGAGCAAGAGCTGCTGCAGTTAACATAGTTCCAAACTCAACAGGGGCTGCTAAAGCTATCGGATTAGTTATTCCAGAATTAAACGGAAAATTAATAGGATCTGCTCAAAGAGTACCAGTTCCAACTGGATCAACTACAATATTAGTTGCTGTAGTTAAAGGTGAAAATGTAACTAAAGAAACTGTAAATGCTGCAATGAAAGCTGCTTCAAATGAATCATTTGGTTACACTGAAGAACCATTAGTTTCTTCTGATATAGTAGGAATTTCTTACGGTTCATTATTTGATGCAACTCAAACAATGGTATCTGAAATCGGAAACGGATTATACCAAGTTCAAGTTGTTGCATGGTATGATAACGAAAATTCATACACTAGTCAAATGGTTAGAACTATTAAATACTTCGCTGAATTAGCTTAATTTTAGTATTTAATAATAAGGATTTAAGTGCTTTTAAAAAAGTACTCTTATAAGATCCTAGAAAAGGGTCCGGTCTTTAAGGCATAACTTTAGGACCGGGCCATTTTTAAAATATAAATAAATTTTAGAGGTGAGTTTAATGAGTTATAATAAAAAGACTATTGAAGATATCCAAGTAAATGGAAAAAGAGTTTTAGTAAGATGTGACTTTAATGTACCATTAAAAGATGGTGTTATAACAGATGAAAATAGATTAAAGGGAGCTCTTCCTACAATAAACTATTTAGTTAAAAATGGAGCAAAAGTTATCCTTTGTTCACATTTAGGAAAAGATGCTTCAAAATCATTAGCACCAGTTGCTGTAAGACTAAGCGAAATGTTAGGAAAAACTGTAGTTTTTGCTGCTGATCAGGAAGTTGTTGGAGAAAATGCTAGAAAAGCTGTTGCTGACATGAAAGACGGAGATGTTGTTTTATTAGAAAATACAAGATGTAGAAAAGAAGAAACTAAAAATGGCGAAGAATTATCAAAAGAATTAGCTAGCCTTTGTGACATCTATGTAAATGACGCATTTGGTACAGCTCATAGAGCTCACTCTTCAACTGAAGGTGTAACTAAATTTGTTGATACTGCAGTATGTGGATATTTAATTCAAAAAGAATTAAAATTCTTAGGAGAAGCAGTTAATAGTCCAGTAAGACCATTTGTTGCTATATTAGGTGGAGCTAAAGTTTCAGATAAAATAGCTGTTATAGAAAACTTATTAGATAAAGTTAATACTTTAATAATAGGTGGAGGAATGGCTTACACATTCTTAAAAGCTCAAGGATACAGTGTTGGAAATTCTTTAGTTGAAGAAGATAGATTAGATTATGCTAAGAAGATGATAGAAAATGCTAAGGCAAAAGGAGTTAATTTCTTATTACCAGTAGATCACAGAGTTGCTGCTGAATTTAAAGATGTTACACCTGTTATCACTGAAGACCAAAACATCCAAAATGGATTTATGGGATTAGATATCGGACCTAAAACAGAGGCTATCTATGCTAATGCAATAAAAGATGCTAAAACAGTTATATGGAATGGACCTATGGGAGTATTTGAATTTGAAAACTTCAATAAAGGTACTATAGCTGTTGCTAAAGCTATGGCAGATGCTGATGCTACAACAGTAATTGGTGGAGGAGACTCAGCTGCTGCTGTTAATATATTAGGATTTGGTGATAAAATGACTCACATTTCAACAGGTGGTGGAGCTTCACTTGAATTCTTAGAAGGAAAAACTTTACCAGGAATCGCTGCTTTAAACGATAAATAATTAAAGCATTTTAATTAGAATATAAATAGATTGATAGATTGAAAAAAATTATGGGGTAGATATTATCTTAAGGTAATATCTACGCCTTTTAGAGTAAAAAATATTTAAAAATAAATTATGAGGTGAAAAGATATGAGAACTCCAATAATTGCTGGAAACTGGAAAATGAATAAAACTCCTGCAGAAGCTGTAGAAATGATAAATGAATTAAAACCATTAGTTAAAGATGCTAAATGTGAAGTTGTATTATGCCCAACATTTGTATGTTTACCTGCTGCTTTAGAAGCTGCAAAAGGTTCAAATGTTAAAATAGCTGCACAAAACATGCACTTTGAAAATAGTGGAGCTTTCACTGGGGAAGTTTCACCAGTAATGCTTGAAGCTATGGGAATTGAATATGTTGTTTTAGGACATAGTGAAAGAAGAGAATACTTCAATGAAACTGATGAAGCTTTAAACAAAAAAGTTAAAGCTGCATTTGCTCACAACATAACTCCAATTCTTTGCTGTGGAGAAACTTTAGAACAAAGAGAAAATGGAACAACTAATAAAGTTGTTGGAGGACAAATAAAAGCTGATTTAGAAGGATTATCAAAAGAATTAGCTGAAAAAGTTGTTATAGCTTATGAACCAATCTGGGCTATAGGAACTGGTAAAACTGCTACAGACGAACAAGCTAATGAAACAATAATGGCTATAAGAAACGTTGTAGCTGAAATGTTTGGAAAAGAAGTTGCTGATAAAGTAAGAATCCAATACGGTGGATCAGTTAAACCAGGAACAATAAAAGCTCAAATGGCTATGTCAGATATTGATGGTGCTTTAGTTGGTGGAGCTAGTTTAAAAGCTTCTGACTTCTCACAAATAGTTAATTTCTAGTAATAAATTTATAAACTAAAGAGCTGTATCAAAAAGATAAATTTATGACTTATTAAGTGTAAGTTAATATAAAGTCTATTTGATATAGCTTTTTTTATGACATAAATTTACAAATAATTAAAAAATAAAACTCAATATAGATTTATTTATACAAATAAGTAAAATAATGTATTTAAGATGTTAAATATAAGATAAATTTTTATGAAAATGTTTAATGAAATTTATCATAGTTGTTTGAATTTTTAAAATATAGTATAATTATATTATAAAATAACCAAGTAAATAATTAAAATTTTTGATTTTTTAATCGAATAAATATAAAAAATTTGGAGGATTAATATGACTAAAAAACCAGTATTATTAATGATATTAGATGGCTTTGGAATAGCTCCAAAACAAGATGGAAATGCAGTAGAAGCGGCTAAAAAGCCAAATTACGATAAATATTTTAAAAAATACCCACACACAAAGTTAGAAGCTTCAGGTTTAGAAGTTGGACTTCCAGAAGGACAAATGGGTAACTCAGAAGTAGGGCATTTAAATATAGGTTCAGGAAGAATTGTATATCAAGAATTAACAAGAATAACTAAAGAAATTAAAGAAGGAAATTTCTTTAGAAATGAATCATTATGTAAAGCGGTTGAAAATGCAAAAGAAAATGATACAGCATTACATTTAATGGGCCTTTTATCAAATGGAGGAGTTCATTCTCATATAGATCATTTAAAAGGACTTTTAGATTTAGCTAAACAAAAAGGATTAAGCAAGGTTTATGTTCATTGCTTCATGGATGGAAGAGATGTTGCTCCAGGTTCAGGAATAGATTTTGTTAAAGAATTAGAAAGCTACATGAAAGAAATTGGTGTAGGTAAAATAGCTACTATAAGTGGTAGATATTATGCAATGGATAGAGATAATAGATGGGAAAGAGTTCAACTTGCATATAATGCTATGGTTTTAGGAGAAGGACAAAAAGCTTCTTCAGCTGTAGAATGTATGGAAAATTCATATCATGATAATAAATCAGATGAATTTGTTTTACCATGTGTTATAGAGAAGGATGGGGAACCAACAGCTAAAATAACTAATGGGGATTCTGTTATATTCTTTAACTTTAGACCAGATAGAGCTAGAGAAATGACAAGAGCTATAACTGAAAAAGAGTTTGATGAATTTGAAAGACAAAATCTTAATTTAGTATTTGTAACAATGACTCAATATGATAAAACATTACAAAATGTTGAGGTTGCATATAGAGCAGAACAATTAACTAACACTTTAGGTGAATATGTTGCTAAAAATGGATTAAATCAGTTAAGAATAGCTGAAACAGAAAAGTATGCTCATGTAACTTTCTTCTTTAATGGTGGAGTTGAAGCACCAAATACTAACGAAGATAGAGCATTAATAGCATCACCAAAGGTTGCAACTTATGATTTAAAACCAGAAATGAGTGCAAATGAAGTTACTGATGAACTATTAAATAGATTAAACCAAGATAAATATGATATGGTTATATTAAACTTTGCAAACCCAGATATGGTAGGACATACAGGGGTTATGGAAGCTGCTATTAAAGCCATAGAAGCCGTTGATGCTTGTCTTGGAAAAATAGTTAAAAAAGTTCTTGAAAAAGATGGAACAGTATTTATAACAGCAGATCACGGTAATGCTGAAGTTATGATAGACTATTCAACAGGAAATCCTATGACAGCTCATACAACTGATGAAGTTCCTTTCCTATGGATTTCAAAAAATTCAGAAGGAAAAGAATTAAAATCTAGAGGGAAATTAGCTGATATAGCACCAACAATGCTTAAAGTTATGGGACTTCAAGTACCTTCTGAAATGACTGGTGAAAGTTTAATAAAATAATTAATATAAAATATAGAATTTTAAAACACCTAGAAGATATCTTCTAGGTGTTTTTATTTAAATAAATATTGGTTTAAAAGATTTAAGAATTAATTAAATTGTGCAAAGAAAATATTTATTACTTTTTTAAAAGCTAACATTGCATAAAAAGAAAACTTTTTATTTAAAATATAGCTTTATTATATTTTAGAAGAAGTTGTTCTTCTGTAAAAATAAAAAGCCGCAACTAAAAATAAAATACCTAAGATTATGAGCATTAATATACTAGGGAAAATAGCAAAAAGTACAGGTAATATAGCACTTCCTAAAAAATTAAAAATTATATGACATAGCATATCACCCAAGATGCTTCTTGTGTAAAGATAAATAAGACAAAGAACAATACCTAGGGCAAAGGCATAGATTCCTTGAAGGGGATTACCATGTAGGAGTCCAAATAATATAGCTTGAATTATAACTGAAGGTATAAGTGGAATATTGTTCTTAAGGATAGAAAATATTGCGCCCCTAAATATAATTTCTTCAAATATTGGGCCTATAAAAAGAACAACTAGCATTTCTATGTAAGAATTTTTAGCTGCATTCATAGTATTTTCAACAGTTCTATAACTTGGGAAAAAGCTTTGAGTTAATATTACAAAAAGTATAGAAAATAAACTAAGGCCTATTGTTAAAGAAACTATAAAAGGAATTTTTTTGCTATTTATTTTTTTAAAGTGACATCTTTTAATTAATCCCTTAGAACTAAAGAGAAATATAATGAAAAGTATTAAAACAGTTAAACCTTCACCAATTAGTGTACCTATATAAGCAGTATTATTTAAAGCTTCATCTAAATAAGATAAATTAGTTACTTTTTCAACTACGATATAAAAATACAAAATAATAAAGTTAGCTAAATATAATAATGAATAAAGAAGTATAGGTATTCCTACTATGGCACCTAAAAGACTTAAAATTTTTTTGAAAGTAACCATAAAGACCTCCTTAAAAGTTAATAAGCGTACTTGTTTCATAGTAAAATTTATTTTATTTATTGAAGTCTTAAACTCTTGTTAATTGATACTTATTTTTATATAGTTTAATCATGAAACATAGTATAAAGCTTTAGTATTAGTATTAAACAATTATGAAATAAATATTTAAAATTTATAAAATTAACTTTAGTATTAAATAATTACCTTAGAGAATAATATTTTGAAAATATAGATTTTAAGTATTATGGGCATTTACTTTAACTAAAGAATAGATAAATGATCAAATAATAAAAACTTTAGTTTAACTTAGAGAATGGGGAAAATAGAATTCTTTTTGCTATTTTAGGTGAATATTTTTTGAAATTTATCTAGAAAAAGTAGAGAGGTATATAAAATTATTTAATATTGGAAAATATCATGATTAATTATTTTAAAGTATATATATAACATATATTTTAGTTGTATAATTAAATAGAAAGATAAATACGTTAACAAATTATAAAATAAATTATAGCTTAGGGGGAACTCATACATGAATCTTATAGATATGCACTGTGATACAATAAGTCTTATACATACAAATAGTAAAGGACATTCTTTTCAAAATGATGGAACAACAAACTCAAGTTATGAGGATTTAGTAAAAGAAAAGATGAATTTGAGAAAAAACGATTTACATGTAGATTTAGAAAAACTAAAGGTGGCAAAAGCTAAAGCACAATTTTTCGCATTGTTTATAGAATTTGATTATTTAAAAAAGATAAAACAAACTCCTTATGAGTATTTTAATTTAATGTATAATACTTTAATAGAAAATTTAAATGAAAATAGAGACAAAATAGTTATTGCCAGAAATTATGATGAGATGGAAAAAAATTTTGAGGATAATAAAATATCAGCTATTTTAACAATAGAAGAAGGGGGAGCAATAGAGGGCAAGCTTGAAAGAATTGAAGAGGTTTATAACAAAGGTATTAGACTTATAACCCTTAGTTGGAATCATGAAAATGAACTATGTTATCCTAATTGTAATCCTAAGTTTATGAATAAAGGTCTTAAGAAAAAAGGCATAGAGGCTGTTGAAAGAATGAATGAGCTTGGAATGTTAGTTGACGTATCTCACATGTCAGATGGTGGGTTCTGGGATGTTGTAAAATACTCTAAAAAACCATTTGTAGCTTCTCATTCAAATGCAAGAGCACTTGCAAGTCATCCAAGAAATTTAACAGATGATATGATAAAAGCAATTGCAAATGCAGGTGGAACTATAGGAATTAATTACTTTGGGAGATTTTTAAGTGATAGAAATGATAATGTAAGCAAAGTATCAGATATTGTAAATCATATAAGATATATAAGAAATGTTGGAGGAGATGATGTTTTATCCTTAGGTGGTGATTTTGATGGAGTGGATAGCACTCTTGAAATGGCTAATGTGGGAGAAATGTACAAGCTTTTAGAGGCTCTTCAAAGAGAAGGATTTAAGGAAAAATTTATAGAAAAGCTTTGGGAAAAAAATATTACAAGAGTTATTAAAGATGTTTTAAGATAATTTATATTTTAAATAAAATAATAAAGTTGAATTTAGGAGAAGTTATGAAAATATTATTACATGTTGCAGAGTTAGATAAAGTGGAAGTCTCTCTTGGAAATGCTAAAAATTTTTTAGAAATAGATGAAAATGCTAAAATAGAGATAATCTTAAACGGCTCAGCTGTAATCCTACTTCAAGAAAAAGTTGCAAAAAATATAAATATATATGAAAGTATTAGTAAGTTAGTTAAAAGAAATGTTAATATATGTATTTGTAATAATTCAATAAAAAGATTTGATATAGATAAAGAAAAGTTATGCTCTTTTGCTAAGATAGTACCAGCTGGAATAATAGAAATAGCTAAAAAACAAGAAGAGGGATATTCTTACGTAAAGATATAAAAAATAGTAATTATATCATCTGTATTTCATGAAAAGCCTTGAGTAATTTATTACTCAAGGCTTTTTAAATATTCTTCAAAGGTTAAATTATTATCCATTATATATTTTGCAACTTCAACTCCAACATATCTAAAGTGCCAAGGTTCATAGGTATAGCCTGTAATATCTTCTTTACCCTCTAGAAATCTTAATATAAAACCGTAATTTGAACAGTTTTCCTTAAGCCATTTACCTTCTTCAGTTTCACCAAAGGATTGATAAAGACCACCTCCTTGTGATACTGATGATATATCAAGAGCAAGGCCTGTTTGATGTTCACTTTGCCCAGGTTTGGCAGAAAATTGACTAGTCCAAACTTCACCTTTATTTTTTAAGTTATTGTTATAAATAGAAGATTGCGTTTCATAAGAGCGATACCCGCTTACTAAAATTAGATTAAGTCCAGCTTTTTTAGAGTCATTGAATAATTTTTCTACAGCATCTACTATATCATATCTAACTGGTACATTACTATTAGAAGATACATTAGGAACTACAGTTTTTGGTGAATAATCTTTATTTAAACTATTTTGTTTATTAACAAGAATTGCAAAGTCTGAGCTTATAACAGGAATTTTTGAGGTTTTATTATCCTTGGTATTTTTATAGGTAACACTATCATTAGATAATGTAAAAGAGTTGTTTTTATTGTCACTAGATTGTGTTAAGTTTGAGGTAGTAAAAATGTATGCAGTGTTACAACCAAGAAACATGGTTGATGTAAAGATGCATAAAGCAGATACTCCTAAAATTTTTTTGAAGTTAATCAATAGAATCACATCCATAAAAAAGTATTTTATTTCAACATATTATATATTTTAACATAAAAAGAATAAAAATCAATTAATAAAATAAATTGCATAGAATTATTAAAAAAATGTAATAATATTTAGGAAATAAAGAAACAATATAGTAGTATTTAAAATTACTAAGATTATATATTTTTTGAGGAGGATTTTATATGAAGCAATATGTTGAGATAGTAGACATAGTAGCAAGACAAATTTTGGATTCCAGAGCTTTTCCAACAGTAGAGGTTGAGGTTGTTTTAGAAGATGGAACAATAGGTCGCGCAGCAGTTCCATCAGGAGCATCTACAGGTATTTATGAAGCTGTAGAACTTAGAGATAATAATAAAAATAAATTTATGGGAAAAGGTGTTGAAACAGCAGTTAATAATGTTAATGGAACTATTGCAGAAACAGTTATCGGGATGAATGTTTTTGACCAAGTAGCAATAGATAAAGAATTAATTGAGTTAGATGCTACACCAAATAAAGAAAAATTAGGAGCAAATGCTATTTTAGGGGTTTCATTAGCTGTTGCTCAAGCTGCATCTAATTATTTAGGGATTCCTCTATATCAATATATAGGTGGTGTTAATGCCAAGGTTTTACCAGTACCTATGATGAATATAATAAATGGAGGAAGCCATGCAGATAACTCTGTAGACCTTCAAGAATTTATGATTATGCCAGCTGGTTTTGACTCTTTTGATGAAGCTATTCAAGCTTGTGCTGAGGTTTATCATGCACTAAAGAAAACATTAAATGAAAAAGGATACTCAACAGGGGTTGGGGATGAAGGTGGATTTGCACCTAATTTAAAATCTAACGCAGAAGCTATAGAGGTTATTATAGAAGCAATAGAAAAAGCTGGGTATACTCCGGGAGAAGATATATTTATAGCAATAGATGCTGCTTCTTCTGAATACTATAAAGAAGGTCAATATGTTTTAGAACATGAAGGAAAAACATTAACAGCAGAACAAATGGTTGATCTATTAGAAGATTGGGTTAACAAATATCCTATAATATCAATTGAAGATGGTATGGCAGAAGAGGACTGGGAAGGTTGGAAGATATTAACTGATAGATTAGGTAAGAAGGTTCAATTAGTTGGAGATGACCTTTTTGTGACTAATACAGATAGATTAAGTTTTGGTATTGAAAAAGGAGTTGCAAACTCAATTTTAATAAAATTAAATCAAATAGGAACATTAACAGAAACATTAAATGCAATAGAAATGGCAAACAGAGCAGGATATACTGCTGTAGTATCTCATAGATCAGGAGAAACTGAGGATACAACAATAGCTGACTTAGTTGTTGCTACAAATTCAGGTCAAATAAAAACAGGTGCGCCAGCAAGATCTGAGAGAGTTGCAAAATACAATCAACTTATAAGGATTAATGAGGAACTTGGAGATATTGCTGAATATAGAGGTCTTAATGCATTTTTCAACATAAAAAAATGTTGTAGAAGTGAAAATTGTGAATGTAAAGAAAATAAATAATTAAATATTTTTACCAGTTTGTTGTAGTATTATTGTAAATAACTTCTTACTATGCTATTATATAATTTGTTAAGTATGCGTATAGGAGGAGTTTCTTATGAGAGATATTTTAATAGTTATTGAAGCTATATTAGCTATTATTATAATGATATCTATATTGGTTCAACCAAGTAAATCAGATGCTTTAAGCGGATTTGTTCCAGGAAACGGAGATACATTCTTTGCTAAAAACAAAGGGAGAACAAAAGAATCTAGATTAATTAAACTTACAATAGTTACATCAATACTATTTGCAATATGCACAATAATATTAAATTTAAATATATTTTCATAAAAATATGAAAAACCACCTAGAGTTTAAATGTTTCTAAATGAGGAAATACATTTTAAATTTTAGGTGGTTTTGTTATTAACATAATAGATTTAGGAAAAAGATGTTTCTTTGCTTTAGTTATAGTTAGTTTTAAGTAAGATTTATTTAATAGTCTAAATGACAAAAATATAGATTAAAATTTATATTAAAACATATTATATTATTATACAGAACAAAGTAATTAATTGAACATTATTTATTATTATGTTAGGATAAGGTAAGAATTTTAGAATTTAATAATGAAATTATATGTTGGAGGTAATATGGGACTAAAGGAAGTTATACTAAATTTTATGAAGGAAGAAGCTTATAGACCAATGGAGATCCCCGAAATTGCTAAAATATTTAATATAAATAAAAATGAGTACAAATCTTTCAAAAAGGCTATAAAAACTATGGAAAAAGAGGGATTAGTATCAAGGGATGAAAGCGATAAAGTAGGCTTATCTGAAAGAATGAGATTTATTACAGGAAAAATAGAAATTCATGATAGGGGATTTGGATTTTTAATACCAGACGCTGAAGAAATGAAAGATTTATTTATAGGAAAAAATAATTTAATGGGAGCTATGAATGGAGATAGAGTAGTTGCTAAGATAATTAAAGAAGGCGGAAACGGAAAAAGAACTGAGGGAACTATAATAAATATAGTAGAGAGAGTAAATAAAAACGTAGTAGGGATTTATGAAGATAACAAGAGCTTTGGATTTGTACTTCCGGAAGATAAAAGAATTCAAAATGATATATTTATACCTAAGAAAGAGAGAAATGGTGCTAAAAAGGGTCAAATAGTTATGGTAGAAATAACAAAGTGGCCAGACGAAAAAAGAAAAAATCCTGAAGGAAAGATTGTAGAAATATTAGGTAGACCTGGGGATAAAGGAATTGATATAGATATTATAATAAGGAAATTTAATCTTCCAGAGGATTTCCCAGAGAAAGTTTTAAACAGTGCTGCTGAAATTGAAGATTTTATAATAGAAGATGAAATAAAGGGAAGATTAGACCTTAGAGATGTAAAAATGGTAACAATAGATGGAGAAGACGCCAAGGATTTAGATGATGCTGTATCTATAGAGAGGTTAGACAATGGAAACTTTAAGCTTGGGGTTCATATAGCTGATGTATCTCATTATGTTACAGAAAGAAGTGAATTAGATAAAGAAGCTTTTAAAAGAGCAACATCGGTGTATCTTATAGATAGGGTTATACCAATGCTTCCTAAAAAGTTATCAAATGGAATATGTTCATTAAATCCTAAAGTTGATAGATTAACTTTAAGTTGTATTATGGAAGTTAATAAACAAGGAAAAGTGGTAAATCATGAAATAGCAGAAAGTGTTATAAAAACTAATGAAAGAATGACTTATACTGATGTAACTAAAATATTAAGAGATAATGATAAGGATTTAATTGAAAAGTATAAAGATTTAGTTGATGATTTTAAAGCTATGGAAGAGCTTTGTAAGATATTAAGACAAAAAAGACTAGATAGAGGTGCTATAGATTTTGAATTTGAGGAAAGTAAAATTATCTTAGATGAAAAGGGAAAACCTATAGATATAAAACCTTATGAAAGAGCAATAGCAAATAAAATGATAGAAGAGTTTATGCTTTTAGCTAATGAAACAGTAGCTGAACATATGAATAAGGTTAAAGTGCCCTTTGTATATAGAATCCATGAAAATCCTAATGCAGAGAAACTTGAAAAATTTAAAGAGTTTGTATATAATTTAGGATTCACAGGTGTAACATGGGGAGAAGAAGTAAACCCTAAAGCACTTCAACAGGTTTTAGATAAGTTTAAGGGAGAAAATGAGGAAACAATAATTAGTACTCTTTTATTAAGAAGTATGATGCAGGCTAGATATTCACCAGAATGTGCAGGACATTTTGGATTAGCAGCAGACTATTATTGTCACTTTACATCACCAATTAGAAGATATCCAGACCTTCAAATCCATAGAATTATAAAGGAATATTTAAACAAACAAATCACTGAAAATAGAAATAAAAAGTTAGTTTCTATAGTAGATAGTGCATCTAAGCAATCTTCTGAAATGGAAAGAGTTGCACAGGAAGCTGAACGTGAAGTTGATGATTTAAAGAAAGCTGAATATATGAAAGATAGAATAGGCGAAGTATTTGATGGAATGATATGTTCAGTTACAGGATTTGGTGCTTTTATTCAATTACCAAATACAGTAGAAGGTTTAGTTCATATAACAAGCTTTAAAGATGACTATTATATTTATGATGAAGATAGATTAATCTTAGTTGGTGAAAGAACTAAAAAGGTGTATAGATTAGGAGATAAGCTTAAGGTTTTATGCTCTAAGGTAGATATTTTAAGTAGAGAAGTATATTTTGAAATAGTTGAAGATAAATATATTATAGAGGAAAGAGAAAAAGCCGAGCAAATAAGAGATGAGAAGTTAGCAAAAATAAAAAAAGAGCTAGATAGCGAAAAGGTTGTAACATTAGCTGACGAAGAAACACCTATAGTAGATAGATAATTAAAAGTTTAAAAATAATAGAAAAATAAAATAATTAGAAATAATAAGCTGAAAATTTTATACTGCACAATAAATATTAATTCAAAATGATTTTAAGATATTGTCAATGATTTTATTAAGAGTTAATGGTGCATTAAAATATATAAGCTTATTATTTAATTCTGGGGATATTCATTAACTGTATTATTTTGTCGTAATTAACATTAAAAATAAAATAATATTAATTTATTTTTAATGAAATATATAAATTTTATAATGTATAATAAATTGAAACATAATAGAGAAGATCTTTAATAGTTTTACATTTACATAATAATTATGATAAAATTATATAATATATGTAATAATAATTATTTATATTTTAATTTTAATATAAGAGGTGTAAAGTAATGGCTAGAGCTAATAATAGTAATAAAACATTAGTTGAGAATAGAAAAGCAAGACATGATTATTTCGTAGAAGAGGCAATGGAAGCTGGTATTGCTTTAGTTGGAACTGAAGTAAAATCAATAAGAAAAGGAAGAGCAAACCTTAAAGAAGCTTATGCACAAGTAGTTAATGGAGAGATTATAATATACGGTATGCATATAAGTCCTTATGAGCAAGGAAATATTTTTAATGTGGATCCTTTAAGACCTAAAAAATTACTTCTTCATAAAGCTGAAATAAGAAGAATTGAAGGCCTTTTAAATCAGCAAGGATTAACACTTATACCACTTTCAATGTATTTAAAAAATGGTAGAGTTAAAATAAGTCTTGGAATATGTAAAGGTAAGAAAAACTATGATAAGAGAGATGCAATGTTAGAAAAAGCACATAAGAGAGATATAGAAAGACAAATGAAGGAAAGAAGTAAATATTAATTTTACTCAAAATATATTTAAAGGAGGGGGCTTAAGGAATGAATCATATATCTAAAAGAGAGAGATTTGACACATTTATATTAAAGCAGATAAGAAATAAAATTAGTAATCCAGTATTAGATAAGATTATGGTTATGTTCACTATGCTTGGAGAATTTGGTGCTGTTTGGTCCCTTTTAGGAATAGCTTTAGTAATTGAAAGCAAATATAGAATCATTGGACTTATGATTATAGCCACTCTCATATTCACAACAATAATGGGAGAGGGAATAATTAAAAATTTAGTTAAACGTTCAAGACCATGTAAGGATATGACTCAAAATGATCTTGTAGTTAGAAAACCCAATACTTACTCATTTCCTTCAGGACATACTGCATCATCCTTTGCAGTTGCAAATGTACTATTAACTTGTTTTACAAGCGTTGGAGTAATATTTTTAATTATAGCTAGTTTAATAGCATTTTCTAGAATGTATTTATATGTTCATTACCCAACAGATATTATTGCAGGAATAGCACTTGGATTATTATGTAGCCAAGCTACAATATATATGTTTCAAACATTTGTAGTTAGACTATAATCCTTTTAGAAAGGAGAAAAAATGGAGATATTAAAAGAGATAATAGAAAAAAAAGGAACAATAACAAAGGATAATATACTTCATGTAGATTCATTTATAAACTATGAAATGGATATAAAACTTTTTAATGAAATAGGAAAAGAATTTAAAAATAGATTTAAAGATGAAAAAATAGATAAGATTCTTACAGTAGAATCAGCAGGGATAGGAATAAGCTCCATAACATCACAATACTTTAACTATGTTCCTGTAGTTTTTGGTAAGAAGGAAGATAGAGTTCCTAGAGATAAAAAAGGAATATATAAATCAGAAGTCTATTCCTTTACTAAAAATACATTATATAATGTTGTTGTTAAAGAAGACCTTATAAAAAAAGGTGAAAAGATATTAATAATAGATGACTTTTTAGCTAATGCATCAGGTGCATTTGGTCTTATAGATATAGCAAAGCAAGCAGGAGCTGAGATAATTGGAGTTGGAATAGTTATAGAAAAAGCATTTCAAAAAGGAAGAGAAAATCTAGAAAACAAAGGGATAAGAGTTGAGTCTTTAGTTACCTTAGAAAAAATAGAGAATGGAAAAGTTTATTTTGCTAAATAATTTATTTAGCAATTTTTTTATATTTAAAAAGATATGTATATATTGACATAGAATATTCATTCTATTATTATAAGATTAAAAGAATGAACGTTCTTTTATAAGAGGTGTTACATGAGAAAAAAAGATAATAATAAAAAAATACAGATTGAACAAGCTGTTGTTACATTAGTAAATGAATTAGGTTATTCAAATATTTCTATGTCAAAAATCGCAAAAAAGGTTGGAATGTCTGTTTCCACCCTTTATGTATATTATGAAAATCAAGAAGAAATGTTTAGAAGCGTCTTTAGGGATAAAAAGCAACAAATGTTTAAGTATTTAGAAAACAACATTAATTCTGACATGCAAACAAAAGAAATGATTAATCAGTTTTGTAAAAATATTTTACAGTATGTTAGAGAAGAGGCAGAGGATTTTCTTTTTATTGAGCAGTCACTTGATTCACCCTTTGTTAATGGGCTTCCACAAGAATTATCAGAGAAGTTTGGGAAAAACATAATAGAAGCCTTTACTAAAGGGGTAAAGGATGGAGTTTTAAAGAATAATAATGTAATTCTTTTAATAAGTTTTTGTGTTTATCCAATTACACAGATTTATAAAGAGGCAATAAATAAAGATGGCATGCTTAATGATATTAATTTTCATGAGATTATTGAGATGTGCTGGGATGCAGTAAAAAAATAAACAAGCGCTTATAGCGCTTTTTAATATAAAGAAAGCAAAACGAACATTCGATTATTAATGATTTAAAAATATTATAGTGTTAGGAGAGATGTGATTATGAAGGTATTTTATTTTACAGCCACTGGAAACAGTCTTGCAGTTGCAAAGAAAATTGGAGGAGAATTGATTTCTATTCCTCAAGTGATGAATGATGAAAATTTAGAATATAAAGATGATGTAATTGGAGTGATATTCCCCGTATATGGATGTAATGTACCAAAGATAGTAAGCAGATTTTAAAAAAAAGTTAAATTTAAAGCAGATTACATATTTGCCATTGGAACTTATGGAATGTCACAGGGAAGAGCTATGGAACTTACTCAAAAATTGGCCCTTGATAGTGGATATAGATTTGATTATGTAAATCAAATCTTAATGTTAGATAACTGTCAACCACAGTTTGATATTGCAAAACAAAGGGACAAGCTTCCAAAAAAACAAGTAGATAAGAGCATTGCAAAAGTTATTGAAGATATAAGGGAACAAAAAAAAGTTGTAGCTAAGAGTACATTTGTTGATAAAATAGGAACATTACTTTGCGAAACTGTTTTTAATATTGAAAAAGATGACTATGCAAAAAAATATATTATTGATGATAATTGTATTAGGTGTAAAACCTGTGAAAAGGTTTGTCCAATGGGAAATGTGAAAGTTACAAACCATGTAGAGTTTTTAAATCATTGTGCTTGTTGCCAAGCCTGTATACATGCTTGTCCAAAACATGCAATTCATTTAAAGTGGGAACGAAATACTGAAAGATGGCGTAATCCTGATGTAAAGCTTAGTGAAATTATTGAAGCAAATAATCAGGGAATATAAAAAATGTAAATTTCATGTTGATTATTATATGGCCTAAGTATTAATTTATATATTACGAATACAGATGATAATTATATTCTAATATCTATAAGATATTTAAATAGAAATTAATTGAAAGTTGTGAAAGAAAAGAGAATAATATAATATAGATATATTAAGATGAATAAAATATAAGTAATAGTTAAATAAAATGATTTTATTAATAGATATAGTTGTTATATATTTTTATGTTATGTAGTAGATATGGGGGAATAAGAATGAGTAATTATAAATTAATAGCCTTTGATATGGATGGAACATTATTAAATAGTGAAAAGAAAATATCTCCAAAAAGTATTGAAGCAATTAATAAAGCTATAGAAAAAGGAAAAATGGTTATATTAAATACAGGAAGATGTCCAGCAGAATTAGAAGAATATCTTGAAATTCTTGATAATATAGAATATTTAAACTGTGTAAGTGGAGCTTTGGTCTTTGATAGAAAAAACAATACAAAGATTTATTCAAAGATTTTAGATGTTGAAACAGTTAAACAATTATTAGATATTGCAAAGGAAGAGGATGATATGGTTCACCTTTTATCAAAAGATTCCATTGTTCAAAAAGATAAGATTGATAAAATGTATGATTATCATATGGGAGTATATCAAGAAATGTTCACAAGAGTAACTGATAAATGGGAAGATTTATATTTGCAATATAATGAAAATCCTTTTCCAATAGAAAAGCTAAATATTTATCACGCCTCTAGTGAAGGAAGAGAAAGAACAAAACAAAAAATATTAGAAAGTAATTTAGAAGTTGAACTAGCTGACGCTGAAACAACATCATTAGAAATATCAGCTAAAGGCATTGATAAAGGTATAGGACTTGAAAAGCTTTGTGAATATCATAAGATATCATTAGATGAAACTATTGTTGTAGGGGATGCAAATAATGATATAGCAGCATTAAAAAAATCTGGACTAGCTATTGCAATGGATAATGCTAATGAAAATGTTAAAAAATTAGCTTCAGTAATTGTGTCTGATAATGACCATGATGGTTGTGTAGAAGCTATTGAGGAATATTTATTATAATATACAAGTGTTCCTTAATAGTAGCTATGAAGCTTTATATTAGAATAAATAGTAAATGAATTGAGGAAAACTAAGGAAAATAGTATTTATCTAGAGAAAACTTAAATAAAATTACCAAATTTGAAATTAAAAATAAAATTTGGAGTATTAATTATAATTTTAATTTATAATGAAATGTTGACGAAAATCTTAATAGAGTATATAATAAAAACATCAAATCAATATTGTTATCGCGATACACGGGGACGTTTTGGCTTCGACGGGGGTAATGATGGGTTTGATAAGCGAGTAGAGGTAAGCATGTTCCCTCTTTAATCAAGTATGCATTAAATATAAACGCAGATAATAATAATTTTGCATTAGCAGCTTAATATAAGCTACTCATCCGCCCAGGCTTCCCACGGCTTGGATCGCGGGTGTCATTGAAGTGGGAAACGAAACTTAGCAAAGCTTTGAGCTAAGGGGGTATTTATGAAGCTAGCAAATTATGTGCCCGTCTATAGGCGTCATAATGAGCGAATGTAATATGTAGACTACACTCGTAGAAAGTCAGGCTGGTCTACTTTCGGACAGGGGTTCGATTTTTGAAAAATGGTCGCCTTATGAAGTGATTCATAAGTGAAAACTTGGCTTTATCGGTGAAACCGTAGTGGATAATGCCACCGGCAATACCGAGAGGTATGTGAAGAAATTCAACAGCCTCGTATCGACTTATAGGTTCCTAAAGCTTTAAGCCATGGAATACTAGGATAGAAGATAAAAACTATACTAAGCTTCTATAATACGCCAAGCCATATAATAAAATTAACTAAAAAGTAAATATATGGAAGATATAGTCAGGGATATAGGAAACTATATTAAGCCACTGACCCCTCGTCTCCACCATATGGGAAAACCCCCACAACATCTAATGTTGTGGGGTTTTTTATGTACAATTATAACGGTAGCTATTAATAGAAGTAAAAATTTGATTAGTGTAACACATGTAAAAAAGAAATATTTACTGAGTAATATAGATTTATTTACTTACTTGTTTCCTTGTCAGGATTTATCAATAGCTAGAGCTTGGCATGGCGAAAATGGCGGAATAAATAGAGGTGCCAAGAATAGATCAGGTATGTTATAGGAAGTTGAAAGAATATTATAAGAACGAAGTGAACAGAAATTGAAAATTTCTAAATTTCTTTTGATGGAAAATGTAAGTAATATTTTATTACCAAAACATCTTCCTAATTTGAATGAATGGAAATCAAATCTTGAAAGCATGGGGTATTTTAATTATATATACAAATTAGACTCATGAAATTTTAGAATTCCACAAAAAATGGAAAGAATATACATGCTTAGTGTGTTATGTGATAGAGTTTAAAAAAATAATATAAAGAATTATTTAAGTGTTAATGATTTAAATAACGAAGAATATTTAAAAAAATACAAATAAAAAATATTAAATTAAATGAAATTCTTAGAGTAGATTATGAAAATAGATTTATAAAAATGAAGCTAATGAAAATCAGCCCAATAATACTCCAGCAAGAGAAAAAATTTATAATGAAAACTCAATTTTGTATGACGGAAAAAAGTTATTTTTGAATATGTCCAAACTATAACTACTAAACGGAACCGCCATCCTAATTGTGGAATAATAGAGTATGATAGTGGCAGAGATGGAAAGAAAAAATATAGGAATCTAACTTCTAGAGAATGTTTTATATTAATGGGATTTGATGAAGAAGATTTTCAAAAATTAATAGACAACTAGTTTGAAATAAAAGGAAATATGAAAATATTTTCAAAAGGAAAATTATACAAGATGGCAGGTAATAGTATAGTAGTACAAGTTTTAGAAAGTATATTTAATCAGATAATTATTTTATACTCATAAATTCTTCTTTCAATTTCAATAATTCTTCTGAGTATCTACCATTTCTAGGAGTTAACATTTTATATTTAGTTAATATAAGGTTAGCTCTTTTTCTTTCTATAATTAAATAAGGATAGATTTCTTCTAAAAAATTAATTGTATCATTTCTTTTAATATATAACTATAACAGTCTTTATGTTTTTCAGTATTATAATTTTTCTTAAGTTTAATTGTTCCTTTGTCTACAGTTTTTTGTATCCATTTTAATAATTCTAATGTAGTTGAGGCTATAGATACACAAGGGGCTGGATGCTCGTTGCTTATGCTTCCTTCACCATCTATTATTCCTGCTATATAAGCTTTATCTGTTTCAGTCATAATAATACTTCCTTCTTGTATTTAATTTATCTATGAGAATTTAATTAAGGTATTATTTATTAATGCATAAGGGTTATAGTACTAGTATTTGGCCTTGAACTTATATCAACTTGTTCTTTATTATCAGGAGTTAAAGGGGTCTTAGAGTTTTCTTTATCACTTGTAATATCAATTGCATCTAATAAAATATTTTGATTATTTGTCTTAGATTTTGGATTAGTATAAGATAATATATCTTCATTTGAGATTTGATCGTCAATATTAATATCATTAGGATTTTTAGCAAGGGTAGATATCATATTTTCATCACTAGATTCGCTTATATGTGTCTTTACTATATGTGCTAATACACCAATGGTTTTTCCGTTTCCATCTTTCATTTAAATTCCTCCTTAGATTTAAATTTATTATTTGTGTTAATAGATATTTAATTCATGGAAAATACAACTTATTAAAATTTTATTTAGTAAATATATTTAAAAAGTAAATATTTAATATGAAAAAACATGTTGTTTTATTTATAGGGCAGTTTACAAATAAAGTAACATGTTTTTTTGTGTTCAAAATATATTACAAAAAATGGGATATAGATATATACTATATGTATCATCTAAAAGTTTGCATACTAACAGATTTTATTTTAGGAAGATTATATAAAAATTATTAGGTGAATTTTACTAATTTATTTTTATGTAAAAGTATAAAAATGAGGGGGATAAAAAATATGAAAAAGGGAAGTAAAACGTTAAAGGTGTTAATGGCAGCAATCTTAATGGTAGGATTAATGTCAACAAAGGTAATGGCATTAACAACAACACATTTTAGTGATGCATTTGATTCTGCAAATGGAGCGTGGTCAAAGGCAGATGGTTGGTCTAATGGTGACATGTTTAATTGTATTTGGAGAGCAGGTAATGTTAACTTTAGTAATGGTATTATGAATATTGGTATAACAAGAGATAAAAATAGTGCTTATTCTTATGCAGGTGGAGAATATAGAAGTAATGATAAATTTGGTTATGGACTTTATCAAGTTAGGATGAAACCAGCAAAGAATACAGGAATAGTTTCTTCATTCTTTACTTATACAGGACCATCAGAGAATACTCCATGGGATGAAATAGATATAGAATTTTTAGGTAAGGATACAACTAAAGTACAATTTAATTATTATACAAACGGAGTAGGAAATCATGAATATGTTTATGATTTAGGATTTGATGCATCTACTAGTTTTCATACTTATGCATTTAATTGGCAAAAAAATTATATAGCATGGTTAGTAGATGGAAAAGAAGTTTATAGAGCATATGACAATATTCCATCTAATCCAGGTAAGATTATGATGAATGTATGGCCAGGAAAAGGAGTAGATTCATGGTTAGGTGCGTATAATGGTGTAACTCCACTTACAGCATCTTATGATTGGATAGCTTATGATCCTATATAATATAGTTATTTAAAATGAAAAGAATAGTTTGTAAATGTGGTAGTTGCTATATTTATGACTACAATAATATCTAATGTTTATGAAGCTAATATTACTAATGCAAGTACAAATTATTTAGGTAAATAAAAAACAGGTAAGTAAGGAAAATCAAAAGTAAAATCTAGTATGGAAAGATAATTTGGATGGAGATTCATTAAACTTAAATGACTGAAATTATGAAACTCATGAACCAGGGTAATAAATAATGAGTTACAAAAATATACAGATTCAACAAAAAAACATTTTTGTTAAGGATAGAAACTTAGTACTTAAAGGAATAAAAGAAGAAATAGAAGCTGGTATTAAATATACTAAACTCATTAGGTTGGATAAAATATATCTAATCTAGTGAGTTTTTTATTTTGAGTAAGCTTATAAGGTAAAGGATTTATAAAACAATATATTTTATTTGTGTATCAAGTTGTAAAAGCTACTATATATTTTTTAAATGTTAAAAGATATTCTTATAATAAAATAAATAGGTCATACTAGATTCATAAGACGCATAAGGGGATGTTACCTAGAACTTTATAAGAAAATTTCTATAAATTTAATAAAAATTATTTAGGTGTTTATATAATTTTTTTTGCATTTGTATAGTGAATATAGATACATACTGTGCTACCTATACAACTATACTTTATTTAAATATAATGATATAAAAATTATATAAGTAGAAGATATTATGAGATTAGAAAATGCAATTAATTCAAAAATGGTAAGAGAACTTGAGTATGGAGATTTAACTTATGACTAGATGGCTATAAAGTTATACTAGTTGGTGGAGAAATAGATATCTGTGCTGCAAAAAATATTAGCTAAACATGGAGTTAAAGTAGTATTATAGTATTAATAAATGAAAATTCAAAACTTGGAGGAATACTTAACTTAGCTAAAAAACCACCATTAAAAGAACATATAGAATGGGTTGCTGATTATTATGGACAAAGCCTTGACAAACATGGTGTTCAAGCAAGATTAAATACAAAGGTTACTGCAAACAATACAAATATAGCAGATGTATGTTCAAGACTTAAATATAATGCAAGCTTTAAATTAGGATATGCTTTAAAAGAAATTAATAAAGAATGGGTTGTAATAGAAAATATATATGCAAAAGAAGAAGCACTAGTTGTTAAAGATGTAGTTGTATTATCTTTAGGATTTAGAATAGATAAGTCTTTTAGCAAAAGAACATTAGCTTATATTTAATAGGTCTGGTACTTGGAGGCTCAGGATATGAGATAGAGGTTTAATGTGGAAGAGATAATGGAAGTATTCCAAAGAAATTAGGTGCTGAATTTGCAATAAGAAGAAATGACAATAAAGTTATCGCATGAGTTATAAGAAGAGAAACTTATGTAGTTAATATGATTATGGACTTAAAATCAAGTATTTATACTCCATGGGTAGAGCTTCCAATAAGAATGATTATAGGAGGAGCATATTCTGCAAATAGCCTTCTTGTTCATAAGCTTAATTATGCAGAAGCGATAGATACAGAAATAATAGTTCTATATTTATTAACAGCAAGATATGATCATACTGCCTTCATGAAGATAGGTAGAAGATAATATATATAAAAATATTAAAAATAAAGAGAGGATGTATAAAATGATTAATATGTTTGATTTAACAGGAAAAGTAGTAGTTGTAACAGGAGCAAGTTCAGGACTTGGAGCAGATGCAGCTCTTTGCTATGGAGAGGCAGGAGCTAGTGTTGCACTTTTGGCAAGAAGAGTTGAAAAACTAAATGAAACTAAAGAAAAAATAGAAGCTATAGGTGGCAAGGCAGTAACAGTACAATGTGATGTAACTGATGAGGGAAGTGTAAAAACAGCAATAGATACTGTTTTAAAAGAATTTGGACATATTGATGTTTTATTAAATAATGCTGGAGTTGCAGTACGTGGTGGTGTGGATACTATGACCACTGAGGAGTGGGATAAATCCTTTGATACTAACGTTAAAGGAATATTTTTAGTATCTAGATATGTAATTCCTAAAATGAAAGAAAGGAGATATGGGAAAATAGTTAATATTGCATCTGTAAACGCTATAGTAGCTGATAAGAATGATATGTTTATAAGACACTCTTATAACGCTTCAAAATCTGCTGTGGTTGGGTTAACAAAAGGAATGGCAGCTTCCTATGCAAAATATGGAATAACAGTAAACACTATAGGGCCAGCTCTATTTGAGTCTGAAATGACAGCAGACACTTTATTTAAATCAGAGGAATTTTTAGGTGCTTATAATATGCTTAACCCAACAGGTCGTCCAGGAAGAAAAGGGGAATTAAACGGAACAATTATGTATCTTTCAACTGATGCATCAAGCTATGTACAAGGACAATTTATAGTGGTAGATGGTGGGGGTTCAATTGTTTAAAGACATTATATAAGCTTAATTTAAATTATATATTGAGAAAAGAGTTAGAATCTTAGACATAAAGTGCTATTATTCTAACTCTTTTACTATATTAATTAATTACCTTAAATACTTCATATGAAACTCAAAATGCTCTTCTAAAAAAGTAGCTATAAAGAAATAGCTATGGTCATAGCCTTGAACTTTTTTATAATCTACAATTTGATTATTTTCTTTAGCATTTTTTAAGAATAAAGTTTCATTTAATTGTTCTTCATAGAAATTATCTTTAGTTCCTTGAGTGATTAAAATAGGTGGAACATTATTTTCTTTAATTAGTTCTGTAGCATCCCATTCTTTCCAAGAAACTTTATCATCTCCTAAATAAGTAGAGAAAGCTTTTATTCCCCATGGAACATTACTAGGATTTAAAATAGGAGCAAAGGCAGAAATAGCCTTAAATCTTGTAGAATTCTTCATACCAAGAACTAAAGCACCGTGCCCTCCCATTGAATGTCCCATTATACTTTCTTTTCCTGAAAAGTTAGGTACTAATGTGTTTGCTATACCAGTTAATTCTTCTGTGATATAGCTATACATTTTATAATTCTTTGCCCAAGGTTCTTTTGTAGCATCTAAATAAAAGCCTGCACCTTGACCTAAGTCCCATGCATTATCATCAGGAATATGTTCTCCACGAGGTGAAGTATCTGGCATAATTACTGCCACTTGATATTTTTCAGCTAGTCTTTGGAATCCACTTTTTTGAGTAAAGTTATCATCTGTACAAGTTAATCCTGATAACCACCAAATAAGAGGTATTTTCTTACTTTCTTTATTAGAAGGCAAGTAAATGCTAAAGGTCATATCACAGCCTAAAACTTCTGAATAGTGACTATATTTACATTGTTCACCATTAAAAGAAAAATGTTTTTCAATTTCTTTAAGCTTCATCATTAGAGTCACCATATGTTAAGATTGTACGAATTGATTCACCTTTATGAAGTAAATCAAAGGCTTCATTAATATCTTTAAAGTCTAAATGATGTGTAATAAATGAATCTAAATCAATTTTACCTTCCATATAATCTTCAATCATTCCTGGAAGCTGAGTTTTTCCTTTAACTCCACCAAAGGCAGAACCACGCCAAACTCTACCTGTTACTAATTGGAATGGACGAGTATGAATTTCTTCACCGGCACCTGCAACACCGATAATAATGCTTTCTCCCCAACCTTTATGGCAACATTCAAGGGCAGATTTCATAACTTCAACGTTTCCTATACATTCAAAGCTATAATCTACACCACCATTAGTCATTTCAATTATTACTTCTTGGATTGGTTTATCAAACTTAGTTGGGTTTATAAAGTCTGTTGCACCCATTTTTTTAGCTAATTCAAACTTATCTTCATTTATATCTATAGCGATAATTCTACCTGCTTTTGCTTGTGCTAATCCTTGAACAGCAGCTAATCCAATGGCACCTAAGCCAAATACAGCAGTTACTGCTCCTTCTTCAACTTTAGCTGTGTTATGTACAGCACCAATTCCTGTAGTAACTCCACATCCGAATAGACAAACCTTATCTAGTGGTGCATCTGGTTGGATTTTTACAAGAGATACTTCAGCTACTACTGTGTATTCACTAAATGTGCTTGTTCCCATGTAATGATAAACAGGTTCTCCATTATAAGAGAAACGAGTTGTTCCATCTGGCATTAATCCTTTTCCTTGAGTTTCTCTTACTGCACTACAAAGATTTGTTTTACCAGAACGACAGAATTCACACTCTCCACATTCAGCGTTATATAATGGAATAACATGGTCTCCTGGTTTTACTGAAGTAACTCCTTCACCTACAGCGACAACAACTCCAGCCCCTTCGTGACCTAAAACTACTGGAAATACTCCTTCAGAATCTTTTCCTGATAGTGTGAAAGCATCAGTATGGCAAACTGATGTATAAAGAATTTTTACAAGTACTTCTTTTGCTTTTGGTTCTTGTACATCGATTTCTACAATTTTTAAAGGTTCTCCTGGTTTAAAGGCAACAGCCGCTCTACTTTTCAAATTAATTCCTTCTTTCTTTTTTTAGTAATATATGTTGTATAGATAAGTTAATAATATGAACTATATCAGTTTTAAATAAGGATATTAACTTTTTGTTGCAACATACATTTTTAATAATATAAAATAACCTATTATATAATATAGAATTAATGCTTTTAATATTCATAGTGAAAATTTAAAACAAAGCATTTAAATGAGACATTAAATAAAAGGTTATAATTATAGTATAAAATAAAAATTTGATAAAATACAGTTTAATATTAAAAGGTCAATAAATACTAAAAGAAAGGTAGAGAAGGTATATGAAAATAGGAAACTCACAGTTAATAAAAAATATAGATAATTACTGTATAAATAATTTAGGTGTTCCATCAATGGTTCTCATGGAGAATGCTGCATTAAAGATTATTAATAATATAGATTTTGAGAAGTTTAAATCTTTTACTATAGTATGTGGAATAGGGAACAATGGTGGAGATGGTCTTGCAGTTGCTCGTCAGCTTTTTTGTATGAATATGAAAGTTGATGTATTTATTATAGGGGAACACTCTATGAGTAATGATTGCTCTACTAATTATAATATTTTAAAAAACATGGGTATTTGTATTGAGCATATTATAAAGAATGAGGAGATAGAAAAGTTAAAAGAGGCTTTATGTAAAAATGGCATGACTATTGATGGAATCTTTGGAATTGGATTAAAGAGAAATATAGAGGGAATATATAATGAAGCTATTAAGGCTATAAATGAGAAAAGCTCTTACATACTTTCTATAGATATACCATCTGGTATGATGTGTGATAGTTTTGGAATTTTAGGTAACTGTGTTCATGCAAATAAAACTGTTTCCTTTGAAGTTTATAAGAAAGGTTTTTTAGATTATGAAAGTGAAAAATATACTGGAAATATAGTAATTGAAAGTATTGGAATTCCTGAGTATGTAGTGGATAAATTTCATTCTAAAGAGTATTTAATAGAGATAGATGATATAAAAAGCATCATAAAAAAGAGAAAGAAATATTCCCATAAAGGTGACTTTGGTAGAGTAACTGTTATAGCAGGGTCAAAAAAATATACTGGTGCAGCTTATCTTACATCGCAAGGAGCTGTAAGAAGTGGGGCAGGTCTTGTTACACTATGTACTGAAAAGTCTGTAGTTAGTATTTTGCAAAGCAAGACAATAGAATCTATGATTATGTCCTATGAAGATAGTGGATATGAAGAGATTATAGTAAATAGTGATAGTATTGCCATAGGTCCTGGTATGGGGAATAATGAGGACACTTTTAATCTTGTAAAGAATATTTTATCTAAAGAAGGGTGTCCTGTGGTTATAGATGCTGATGGGTTAAATGTTTTAAAGGATAATTTACAGCTTTTAAAAAATGGTAAAAGGCAAATTGTAATAACACCTCACATGGGAGAAATGTCTACACTTACAGGAATTAGTACTAAGGATATAGTTAAAAATAGAATAGAAATTGCTGTAGACTTTGCTAAAAAGTATGGCATAATTGTACTGTTAAAAGGGTATAACACCATAATAACTGATGGTGAAGAGGTTTATATAAATTCCACAGGAAACAGTAAAATGGCATCAGGTGGAATAGGTGATACCCTTACAGGGATTATTTCATCTTTTATAGGTCAAGGTTATAAGCCTTTAAAAGCTACAATATTAGGGGCATTTATTCATGGATACTGTGGGGATATACTATCAAAAGATATGTTTTGTGTTAATGCATCTCACATTATTGAGAAGTTACCATATACAATTGAAACTTTAGTGGAGTGATTTTAGATTTATATTGTACTTAAAATTATTACAATTTAATATATTTAAAAGATACCACCTTGGTAATTATTCGCTAAGGAGGTATTGTAAATGGGGTGTTATCACTAAAAATCAAAAATTTAATATCTGGCATATAGTATATACATATAAATTTATAAGTGATACTGTGAAAAGTAAATTAAAAACAACGTATAGTATTCCATCTATGTTTGAGAAAAATATAGAACAGCATAAAAATGAAGCAAAATTTGTAATAAGAAATAACAAAGGAACTGTATTCTTTTTTGGATTCTGAAATTGTAATTGCATTAATACAAAGCAAAGGAGAAGGAAAACAGAAAAAAGAAGAATCTATTGAGGATAAATTAATAAGTAAAAAAGATATACAACCTAAGGATTATGAAGTAAGTTTATTAAAAATAAAGTTAGAAAATGATGGTAAAAGCTCAATAATAATATTAATAGATGAGTTTTAATGTAAGATAAATTATTTTAAATGGTCAGATGATAGTAAAGGGATACCCAATATATCTATATACGAAAAAATAACTAATAAAAGGGTAATGAAGTATTATATGCTATAACTTTTGACCATGGTATTAATATACGAACTATACTAGACTTAATATTAGTAATAAAGTTGTATTATCCAACATGGGAGATGGCTTTAAAAAGCAACAGAAAATTTGTTAAAGTCAATAATATGTAAAAACTAACTAAAGTGTAAATAAGAAAAAATTAATATTAGGATAAAGATTAGAATAAGTTTAATTATAACTAGATAAAAAATTAAAATATAATATAAGTAGAGTAGAAACTAAATAGTATTTATTTAGCTTCAACTCATTTTTAACTTATACAATAATTTATATATAACCATTATATTTAGAGCATCATTTATCAGAATTTTCATTTTCACAAGCCTTAATATAAAATTCGGCTATCTTATCTAGAGAAAGATATTTTTCTACATAGGATTTATTAAAAGAAGCTAGTTCTTTAAATTTTTTATTAAAAATAATAAAAGAATTAATAAATGTACTTAAGTTGTGGACAATTAATTCATCATTAAGTTTTGGTGATGAAGAACAATGGTCACCAAAGTTTGAGTTAATCATTTCTAAAATAGTAGTATTATTTATAATATTAACATCACCATTTAATCCAAATGAAATAACAGGTTTTCCTAGGCTTATAGCCTCAAGGGCTACTCTTCCTGTACCTATAATTAAATCACTATCATTATAATAGTCAAATATATTAAACCTATTACCTAAAATAAATATTCTATTTTGTCCTAATTCTGAGTTGATTTTATAGGCTAGATCTTTAATAAATTTAGAATAGTTTCCATCACCAATAATAACAGCAAATATTTCTTTATTTTTAGAATTTACCTTTTTAAAGCTTTCTAAGAAAAGTCTAGCTAAGTTTGATTTATTATATGAGAGCCTACTACAATATAAAATAACTATTGAATCTTTAGGGATTCCTAAGGATTTTCTCAATATATTTTTGTGATTTAAATTTTTGGTAGGATTTTCTATACCATTAGGAATAGTTATATACTTATCAATAGGTAACTTATTTACTAGGTTATTATAATATTCCTTTGCATAGTCACTTACAAAAACAATTTTATCTATATAATGTAAAAAGCTATTAAGTATTTTTTCAGAATAATATATACCATGGATAGTTAGTACTATTGGAGCATCTACTATTGATTTAATTACAGGGCATAAATAAATATCATTATTAGTATGGATTTGAAAAAGTTTTATATCGTTAATATTTGAGATAGTATTTATTAATTCATTTTTGTTATTTAAATTTAGTACATGTAGGTCTATACCATAAAAAATAAATAATTCTTTATTAAAGCATTCATTTGTAAATATACATAAATTAATATTTTCTTCCTTTAGTTTATTTGAAAGGTTTATGATATAGCTTTCAGTTCCACCAATATTACAGCTATTTAAAATAGCTATAATGGTATATTTACATTCATTTTTCTGTTTTTTAGTTTTTCTTTGTGAGTTTATTATCTCATTAAAATAGTATTGATTATCTAAAGTTTTATTTTCATTAAATATTGCTAGTTTATTTTGTGTGTTTGGTCCTAAATAGTAGTTTAAGGATTCATTATAAGGGATTCTAGGGTTTTTTACATAATAAAGTATTTCAGGTACTTTATTTATGTTTTCAAAATGCAAAAAGTATAGTATTAAATCAATTTCAGAGGTAAAAGAGTAATACTTTGAATAATGTAATAATTTATAAAAAAAACTTTTTTTAAAGATAAAAGTGTATAAATCTAAAGGTAAATAGGAAGCAGAAACAACAAAATTAATATCATTGCTAGTTACAAAGTTATTAGATTCACTTAAAGCTTGATTTTTAAATGTATCATTATCAATAGGCATTTCAAGACAAGAGCAAATGTTAGCATTATTTAGATTCATAAATAATATTTGTTTTTCAAATCTTCTAGGAGCATTTATATCTGAGTTATTCATAAAAGTAATAAAATCTCCAGAAAGTAATGTAGATAGCGAAATTAATTTATTGAAAATAGAATCAGTATCAGTAACTTCTATTACACAACATTTATATTTATTAGATTTAAATACATTAAAATATCTTTTAGATGTTATTATAAAAACTTCTAAGTTAGCATAGCTTTGGTTAAGTATACTATCTAAAGTAGTGGAAATATCATTACTATTAAGAGCAATTAAAATTACACTTAATTTCTTCATTAGACTAGTCAATGTAGAGTTCTTTATAGGATAGTTGTATAAAATGGTTTGGTGTAGTATATGATATCCCATAAGATTCTATATTAAAACAATCTTCGTAGTTTCGTGTCATTAATGGAAAAGTCAGTGATTTTATTGATTTTGGATTTACGTATAGTATACTGTTATAAGCAATTCTTGGAGTAGGATTAGAATAATCATAAATAGTTATAGAAATAGCATTAGAATGAGAAGAAGTATTTGTAAGTCTAATGTATAAGGCATTACTGTCTTTAGAACAATTTATAATTCCAGTATTGTAAGTTCTTTGCATTTCATAATCTCCTTTATAAGTTACGATGATTTAGTTTTTTTATACATATTTAATATATGATTTTTATAAAAAAATGTTAAAAAAGCAAAACAAAAAATACATAGATGGCATATTATGTATATTGATAGCGAATATTAGGAGGAAACTTATGAGTAATAACAGAATAAAAGATTTGGTAAGCATTGTTGTTTCGAATTATAATAATGAAAAATATATTCAAGAGTGTTTAAATTCATTGATAAGTCAATCTTATAAAGATATTGAGATAATTATAGTTGATGACTGCTCAACAGATAATAGTGTGAAAATTATACAATCATGGATTAATAAAAGAAGCCGCTATGATAAAAGTAGAATAAAGTTTTTAAAAATGCCTAAAAATATGGGATTCTCAGGAGCTGTTACCGTTGGAATGTATATGGCTAGAGGTGAATATATAGCAATGCAAGATGGTGATGATGTTTCACATAATAACAGAATAGAAATTCAGGTAAAATATTTACAGGAAAATCCGGATGTAATGATGGTTGGATCTAACTATTATGTTTTTGAGGATTATTTAAAAGATGCTAAAATTAAACCTAATTTTATCGTATATGGAAAGGATAATATTTTAGAAGCTTTTGCAAATGGACAAAGTCCCGTTTCTTTTGGAACTATACTTTTTAAAGGAAGCATATTTGATGAAGTTGGTGGCTTAACAAGAAGATTAGCAGGAGCAGAAGATTATGATTTTATACAAAAATCTGTTGTTTATGGAATAGATAATATAAAAAGAGCATTGTATTTTTATAGATCTCATGAAGGGCAAAGATCAAGAGAGTACTATTCTAATAATACTAAAAAGAGTGGGATAAATAAGAAGTCATTAAGTATTCTAATAGCTTTAGATAAGTTTAATATTGGAGGAACTGAAACCCATGTATTAACCCTTACTAAGCAATTAATAAATGAAGGAGCAAAAGTAACTGTAGTGGCTAGTGACGGTCCGTTAGCATCAGAGTTTAAAAAATTAAAGTGTAAAATTTATAATATAGATTTTCCTGTTTCTATAGAAAAAGATAGTTTAAAAAGAGCAAATTTTTTAGAGAAGATATATGAAATTTTTGAATTAGAAGGTATTAATATAGTTCACGCACATCAATCATCATCTGGAAATCTTGTAGTTGAAGCGGCTAAAAAAGTAAATATACCTAGTATATTTACAGTTCATGGAATGTATTATTACGATATATTAGGCGGTACCTTAAAGCAAGCAAGTAAGGTTATAAGTGTTAGTATCCCAGTTTATAAATGGTTAATAAAATTTGGTATTAGTTCCATAGTGGTTCCAAATGGAGTTCCCTATAAGAATTATACTAATAATAAAGAGTATTTCTTAAGGAGAAGATATAATATTCTTAGGGATACAATGTGTATAACTTATTGTAGTAGGATGGCTTGGGAAAAAGTAAATGTTTGTAAAAATTTAATCACAGTAGTTAAAGACTTAAGAAAAAATGAAAATATAAAATACGAAGCTATAATAGTTGGAGATGGCCCTGGATACAATGAATTAAAGGCTTTAGGTGATGAAACTAATAAGGCATTAAACAGAGAAATCATTCATTTTACGGGAAATCAGATAAATGTAAATAGATATTATTTAGCAAGTGACTGTGTCCTTGGAACTGGTAGAGTTGCAATTGAAGCTATGGCAGCCTTTAGAAAGGTTATTGCTGCTGGAAACTCAGGATATTTTGGATTAATAACAAGTGAAAATTTTGATGAAGCGTGGAAGACCTATTTTGGAGATCATGATTTTAAAGTAAAGAATGATGAAAAATATTTATATGAAGACATGAAAAAATACTATTTAGAAAAACCAAACCTAGATAAAGATATATATGATATATATGATAAAAGTAGGGAAGTATTTGAAATAGGCAAAGTTACAAAAGAATTAATAGATGTTTATATTGAGGCGTTAAGTTAAGTATAAATTTAAATTTTGCTAGAATATAAATTAAGAAGGTAGGTTTTATTATAGTAAATATGAAATAAGAGATATTGATATAATAGTATACTGTATCAGAGCTAGATGAACTTTGATACAGTTTTATTTTATCTATGAGAGATATATTAGTTATTTTGGGAATTATAAAATATGAAATAATTTCTGGAGGTAAACTAATGAAAGCAATTGTTTATAACGGTGTAAAAAATGTTGATGTAGAAAATGTTGAAGATCCTAAAATAGAAAAATCTGATGATATTATAGTAAAAGTAACATCTACAGCTATTTGTGGTTCTGATTTACATTTAATTCATGGGATGATTCCTAATATGCCAAAAGGTTTTAGACTTGGTCATGAAACAATGGGAATAATAGAACAGATTGGTCCTGATGTTGTTAACTTAAAGAAAAACGATAGAGTAATAGTGCCATTCCCAGTAGCATGTGGTCATTGTTGCCAATGTGAACATGAAAATTATAGTCAATGTGATAATTCTAATCCTTATGGAGAACCTGGAGGAATATTTGGATATAGTAATACCTTTGGAGGATATCCGGGAGGGCAAGCTGAGTATTTAAGAGTTCCCTATGCTAATGTAGGGCCAAAGCTTATTCCAGAAGAGCTAGAAGATGAGCAGGTTTTGTTTTTAACAGACGTGCTTCCAACTTCTTACTGGGGTGTAGAAATTGGCGGAGTTAAAAGTGGGGATATTGTAGTTGTTTTAGGCTGTGGTCCTATTGGATTAACATCAATAAAATGGGCAATACTTAAAGGAGCTAAAAGAGTAATAGCAGTTGATAATGTAGGATATAGGCTAAATCATGCAAAAGGATATAAGGGAGTAGAAACAATTAATTTTGAAGATCATGATAATACTGGAATGTATATTAAAGAGATAACAGGTGGCGGAGCAGATGTAGTTTTAGACTGTGTTGGAATGGATGGGAAAATGAGTGCTATAGAAAAAGTTGAAACTATGTTAAAAATTCAAGGTGGTTCAAAATCCGCAATAGAAATTGCAGCACAAGCAGTAAAAAAATGTGGAACTGTAGCTTTAGTAGGTGTTTATGGAGCAAGGTATAATATGTTTCCATTAGGGGACTTTTTTTCAAGAAATATAACTTTAAAAATGGGGCAATGTCCAGCACATAGATATGTAGATCCTATACTTAAACTTATTAAAGAAGGAAAATTTGATGCAACAGACATAATAACCCATAAGTTAAAGTTAGATGAAGGGAAACATGCTTATACAATTTTTGATAATAAACTTGAGGATTGTATAAAGGTAATATTAAAACCATAATAATGGGCATAAAAGGAAGCTAAGATTAGCTCCCTTTTATTTTTAAAGATTTATTTAGTTTTTATTGAGTTTAGAAATATTTTTAATTTTATTTGAAATTATTTTGCTCTAAAATAAATATTTATTTTAACATGTCTAATATCTCATCATCTGGAGTTGAAGAATCGCAACGAACTTCAACCTCACCATTTTTACTAACTATAAATCCAGGAACAGTTACAACTTTATATTTTTCTCTAAATGAGCTTATATCATCATCAGAAAAATTTTCACTGTCTACATAGTAAATAGTTGTATTAATTTTATCAGTTAATCCACCTAAAGTTTTAGCAAATTTACGACAAAATGGACATGTTTCTCTACCGATATAAACAGCGACTAAATCACTACTAGATAATAGTCTATCAGCTTCTAAAGAAAGTACCTTTTTAAATGATTTTATATTTTCTTGATATGTACCGTTTTCAAACATTTCAGATTCCTCCTAAGTTTTTAGATTTATTATATCAAAACTAAATTTTTATATCAATTTTATTCTATGTTTTCTTTAATCATTTTATTATCTAGAATACATTTAGATTTAATTTGTTTAAGTAAGCAAGTTTAAAATTTTATTTAAAATAAGGGGGCTTTAAGTATGATTATATATAGTAATTCAAAATAGACTTAAATTTATTTAATACTTTAAGCAAATATATTAAAATAAAGTTATATTTTAAGTTATTATAAAATTTAAATAAGATTAAGAAAGAATAGGTGATAATATGACAGAACTTGAAAAATTAGATGCAGGACTTGAATATAATTTTTTTGATGAGGAAGTTGCAGCCCGTAAGGAAAATGCTTTAAGACTGTGCAAAAAGTTAAACAGTATAGATCCAAGTAATGTAGAGGAACAAAATAATGTAGCAAAAGAGTTATTTGGGTCAATAAAGGGAAAAGTTTATATCCAACCTAGTTTTAATTGTGATAATGGAAAAAATATTAGTGTTGGTGAGGATTTTTTAACTAATTATAATGTAACAATACTAGATATAGCTAAAGTATCTATAGGGAATTATTGCATGATAGGACCCAATACGTTGATTACTACAGTTGGACATCCCCTTATGCCAAAAGGAAGACGAGAAAAAAAGGCAAAAGGAGAGCCAGTAAACATAGGAAATGATGTATGGATTGGTGGGAATTGTACTATTTTGCCAGGAATAACAGTTGGAAATAATGTAGTTATTGCAGCAGGGGCAGTAGTTACAAAGGATGTTCCAGATAATTGTGTAGTTGCAGGAGTACCAGCAAGAATTATAAAAACATTAGAAAATGATATAGATAAATAATATATTTAATAAATAATAAAATCCACTAGAAATAAAGATTTTCAGTGGATTTTATAGAGTTTAAGGAGTTAAATATTTCACCAAGAGAAGCATATAAAATCAGCGTAGCTTAGAGCTTTACTAAAGTTATTCATTACTTGACTTAAATAATTGGAAGTAATATAATTATGAAAAAAGATGATTGGAGTTGAAAAAATGATTAAAATTTCTTGCTAATTTTACTATGCATAATAAAAAGATTATATGGATATTTTATTATGCTAATGCAAGAAAGTTATTATTTTTTCAATTATTAATATAGTACGAATATATCTAAGTTATATAGATATAATTCTGTTATATTTATAAGCTGTAAGAATTTACTTTCTTGCAGCTTATATTTTTATACAGGAGGATAAATTTATGTCGTTAATAAATATTAAAAATCTAACTTTTGCTTATGAGGATAGTTATGAATATCTATTTGAAAATGTGAATTTCCAAATAGATAGCAATTGGAAGTTAGGTTTACAGGAAGAAATGGTAGGGGGAAAACAACATTTTTTAATTTGCTATTAGGCAAATATGAATATAAAGGTAGTATTTCCTCGGTAGTAAGTTTTGAATATTTCCCCTTTGATATTAAAGATCAGTGTGAAATGACAATTGATATTATAAATAATATTTTGCCAGATTGTATTCATTGGAAGCTAATAAGAGAATTATCATTTTTAGAACTTTCAGAGGATATATTATATATGCCCTTTAACTTATTATCTAAAGGACAACAAACTAAAATATTACTTGCAGTTTTATTCCTTAAGGAAAATAGTTTTCTTTTAATAGATGAGCCCACAAATCATCTAGATATGAATGGAAGAAAACTTGTTAGTGAATATTTAAAAAGCAAAAAAGGTTTTATATTAATATCCCATGACAAGAACTTTCTCGATAATTGTATTGATCATATATTGTCAATTAATAAGACTAACATAGAGATTCAAAAAGGTAATTTTTCTAGCTGGCTTGAAAATAAGAAAAGACAGGATAATTTTGAATTATTAGAAAATAAAAAGCTTAAAAACGATATAAGCAGATTATCAGAAGCTACAAAAAGAACAAGCAATTGGTCTAGTAAAGTAGAAAAATCAAAAAAAGGAACAACAAATTCGGGTTCTAAAATTGATAAAGGTTTTGTTGGACATAAAGCCTCTAAGATGATGAAGAGATCCAAGTCCATTGAAAATAGACAGAGCGATGCTATTGAAAAAAAATCAAAACTGCTTAAAAATATTGAAACCTCAGATAAGCTAAAGATTTGCAAGTTAGACTATAATAAAGAACGCTTAGTGGAACTTAGGAATATTTCCATTTATTATACTGATAGTACTGTATGTAGGGATATAGGGTTTACTATAGAAAAAGGTCAACGTGTTGCACTTATTGGTAAAAATGGATCAGGGAAATCAAGTGTTATTAAATTGATACTTGGTGATAATATACAATATTCAGGGGTATTTAGAAAAGGAAGCCAATTAAAAATATCCTATATTTCTCAAGATACATCATATCTTAAAGGAAATTTGAGCTAGTATGCATTAGAAAGTAATATTGATGAAAGTCTTTTTAAATCTATTTTAAGGAAACTGGATTTTTCAAGGACTCAATTTGAAAAAGATATAGAATCTTTTAGTGCTGGTCAGAAAAAGAAGGTTTTAATTGCAAAAAGCCTTTGTGAAAAAGCACATTTATATATTTGGGATGAACCTTTAAATTATATTGATATTATATCTCGAATGCAAATTGAAGAATTAATTATAGAATATTCACCAACACTACTATTTGTTGAGCATGATAGTGAGTTTTGTAAAACTATTGCAACAAAGGTTGTAGAATTTTAATTTCTAAAATAAAACTATATATCTTAAGAAGGTGTATAGTTTTTAAATATTTAGGTTTATCTTGAATTTTTTAAATATTATATAAAAACTTTATTATTAAAAAACTGCACTCATCGATTTGTTAAATCAGTATTACTACTAATGATAATGCTGGTTTAACAAAATATTTATCTATAGAGGATTACTGTATGATAGGGGGGATAATACTTATTACATGGGAATATAATGTATTGACAATATCACTAATTAGCGATAATATTTAGTCATGGATAGAAAGGGTATAAAACGAGATAGAGTAACTTTAGGTGCTTTAATAGCCTTTAGAAGAGCTAATAACAGAATGTTAAAAAGAGAGATGAAAGCTATTAAGGAGAAAAAATTAACATCAAGCCAATTTGCAGTTCTTGAAATTTTATATTACAAAGGAGATTTAAGGATAGCAGATATAATAGAAGGGGTTTTATCATCATCTGGTAATATGACTGTTGTTGTAAAAAATCTTAAAAGAGATGGATATATTACTCAAATTCCTGATGAAAGGGATAAAAGGGCCTCTTTAATATCTTTAACAGAAAAAGGAGTGAATTTAATAGAAGAAGTTTTACCAAGTCATTTTAAAAATATAGAAGATGGCTTTAATGACTTAACAAGAGATGAAAAGAAAACATTAATAACACTATTAAATAAAATAAGATAAATTTTTTTAGATAAATATCACTAATTAGTAATAAAGGAGATAGAGATGGAAAAGAAAATAGTATGTGGATGCTACAATGTAACAGAAAATCAAATAATTGAAGCTATTAAAAACGGAGCTGACACAGTAGAAAAGGTAGGTCAAGTAACAAAGGCTGGAACAGGCTGTGGAAGATGTAAAGGAAAAATTCAAGAAATAATAGATGAAAATAAAGAAGAAAAAATAGTATGCGGATGCTACAAAGTAACAGAAAATCAAATAATTGAGGCTATTAAAAATGGAGCGGATACAGTAGAGAAAGTAGGTCAAGTAACAAAGGCTGGAACAGGCTGTGGAAGATGTAAAGGAAAAATTCAAGAAATAATAGATGAAAATAAAGAACAAAAAATAGTATGCGGGTGCTATAAAGTAACAGAAAATCAAATAATTGAAGCTATTAAAAACGGAGCTGATACAGTAGAAAAGGTAGGTCAAGTAACAAAGGCTGGAACAGGCTGTGGAAGGTGTAAAGGAAAAATCCAAGAAATAATAGATGAGCATACATATAGAAATGTGAAAAAAAGGGGATTTTTCTCTAAATTATTTGGAGTATAAAATATTTATTAAATAGAAGATAAAGGCCATTGAAAATATTTGTTTTCAATGGCCTTTTTAATGATAGTAATAAATATGGTAAAATTAACTTAAAAGATAGTAATGGGAGAGGATTTAGTTCGTGAGCTTAAAGAAGAAATGGAAATTAAAATTGAAGTAAATGAATATGTTGGAGAAAGTATTTATGATTATGGAAATAATAAAATAATTTCACTAAGAGGATATATTGCAAAGATTAAATTCGGATAAATAAATCTAAATGAAAATAACATTTGATAATGTAAACATATTTTGCCTTTTTAGTATATTCTGATATAATTCTAATATATAAATTTAATCTAATGGGGGTTAGAGAGAATGAAAGATATAGTTCAATCAGTAGATAGGACTTTAAGTATATTAGAGATATTATCAGATTATGAAGAGGGATTAGGGATAACAGATATAGCGCTAAAGGTAGAGCTGCACAAAAGCACTGTTCATAGGTTATTAAATACACTCATTTATAAGGGATATATACAACAAGATAAAAATACAAGTAAGTATGTATGTACTTTTAAGTTATTTGAATTAGGAAGTAAAAAAACTAGCAAATTAGATGTATCTACTGTAGCGAGAGTTGATTTAGAAGAATTAATGAAAAAAATTAATGAGGTTGTACATTTAGGTGTAAGAGAAGATAATGATATAGTTTATATATTAAAGGTAGAACCTGAAAAATCTATAAAAATGTATACAAGAATTGGAATGAGAAAACCAATGTATGCTACTGCTATGGGGAGGTCTTTTATGTTTGATTTAAAGGGAGAGGAAATAGATGAAATATGGAACAGTAGCAATATTACAAAGTTTACAAATAAGACCATAACTAATTTAGATGATGTTAAAGCTTACTTAAATAATGCTAAAATAAAAGGATATGTTTTAGATGATCAGGAAATCGAGGATGGAATAAGATGTATAGGTGCTCCTATAAGAGATTATACAGGAAAGATATGCGCAGCACTAAGTATATCAAGTTCAATATTTACTTTTACAGAAGATAAGATTGAAGAATACTCAAATATAATATTAGAATATGCAAATAAAATATCACAAAGGCTTGGTTATAAAATATAAATAACCAAGCCTTTTCTTTGCTTATGTTTTAAATAATTATTGATTTTACAAGGATTAAATGGCTATCTTATAAATAAAATTAATTTCGTAGGATTTAAACACTTTAAGTTGACAATAAATTCCATTTATGATAACATTTAAGTATCATATTGCGGAATGTGATTTCATAATACGAAACAATATTAGGGGGAAATTTTTTAATATGGATATTAGATATTCAAATCATCCAAGTGATTCAAAAAAATATTGTACTGAAGAATTAAGAAGTAATTATTTACAAGAATCTATTTTTGAAGAGGATAAGTTAAACCTAACTTATAGTCATGTAGACAGAATAATATTTGGGGGGGTAATGCCAGTTAACTTAGAAATTAATTTAGAAGCTACAGATGAGTTAAGAGCAGATTATTTTTTACAAAGAAGAGAAATGGGAGTTATAAACATTGGGGGAAAAGGTACACTAGTACTTGATAATGAAAAATATGAGTTAGAAAAATATGAATGTGTATATGTAGGTATGGGAACAAAGGAAATAATATTTACTTCAGAGGATAAAAATAATCCTGCTAAGTTTTATTTAAATTCTGTACCAGCCCATGCTTCTTATAAAACAGTTAAAATTGATAGAGAAAATGCAGTAATTGCTAAACTAGGTGACTCTAAAAACATGAATGAGCGTACAATTTATAAACTTATACATCCAAACACTTGTGAGAGTTGTCAGTTAAGTATGGGTGTAACTATATTAGAAGAGGGTAGCAGTTGGAACACAATGCCATGTCATACTCATGAACGTAGAATGGAAGTGTATTTATATTTTGATTTAGACCAAGATCAAAGAGTTTTTCATTTAATGGGTGAACCTAATGAAACAAGACATATAGTAGTTGCAAATGAACAAGCAGTAATATCTCCAAGTTGGTCAATACACTCAGGAGTTGGAACAAGTAACTATACATTTATATGGGGAATGTGTGGAGAAAATCAAGATTTTGATGATATGGACCACATTAAGATAAAGGATTTAAAATAATTAAAAAGGGGTAAACAAAAATGGAATTATCTAATTTTTCATTGGACTTTTTCAGATTAGATGGAAAGGTTGCAATGATTACAGGAGCAACAAAGGGACTTGGACAAGGATATGCAGTAGCTTTAGCAAAGGCTGGTGCTGACATATTTGTACCATCTTATGGAACTGATTGGGATGAGACTAGAGAGTTAGTTGAAGCAGAAGGAAGAAGAATAGAATTTATTGATGTTGATTTATCTAAAAAAGAGAATATAGAAAAGGCTATTGAAAAATGCTTAGAGTTATATGGCAAAATTGATATATTAGTTAATAATGCTGGAACTATAAGACGAGCTAATATTCTTGAATATAAGGATGAAGATTGGGATGCAGTAATAGATATAAACTTAAATGCTGTATATCATTTAAGTCAAAGAGTATCTAAGATAATGGTTAAACAAGGTGGAGGAAAGATAATTAATATAGCTTCAATGCTTTCATTCCAAGGTGGAAAATTTGTACCTCCATATACAGCTAGTAAACATGGAGTATCTGGTTTAACAAAAGCATTTGCAAATGAACTTGCAGCTTACAATATACAAATAAATGCAATAGCGCCAGGCTACATAGCAACTGATAACACTAAGCCTATAAGAGAAGACGAAAAAAGAAACAAAGAAATACTAGATAGAATACCAACTGCTCGTTGGGGTACACCTTTTGATTTAATGGGTGCAGTAGTATTTTTGGCAAGTGAAGCATCAAGCTATGTAAATGGACATATATTGGCAGTTGACGGTGGATGGTTAGTTAGATAATTAAAAAATATATATTTAAAAATTAAGGGGGAAGTAAAAAATGAAAAACTACTCAAAATGGATGGCTGATTCAGTAATAGAGAGGAACACAAACCTAACAGATCACTGGGGATATGAATATGGTTTAACTTTAGATGGAATAATAGAAGTTTGGAGACAAACTGGAGATGAAAAATATCTAAATTATGCTATAAAAATAATGGATACTTTTGTAAATGAAGATGGAACTATAAATGGATATACAGTAGATGAGTATAACATTGATCATTTAAATAACGGTAAAGCTGTACTTAGCTTATATAAAGCTACTAAAAACCCAAAATATAAAAAAGCATTAGATTTATTAAGAAGCCAAATAGATACTCATCCTCGTACTAGTGAAGGAGTATTCTTCCACAAAAATATATATCCAAATCAAATATGGTTAGATGGATTATATATGGGAGCAACTTTCTATGCTAAATATGTAACTGAATTGGGAGCAACTTTCTATGCTAAATATGTAACTGAATTTGGTGAAGATTCTGCTCAAAATGAAAAGGAGTACAACGATATAGGACGTCAATTTGTATTAGCTGAAAAAAATTTAAGGGATTCAAAAACTGGGCTTTTATATCATGCTTATGATGAAGCAAGAATACAACCATGGGCAAACAAAGAAACTGGATTATCTCGTCATTTCTGGGGAAGATCTATGGGATGGTTTGTTATGGCTTTAGTTGATACATTAGAAGTATTACCAGAACAAAACGAGTATTATCCAAGATTAGTATCTGCATTAAATAATTGCATAAGTGCATTAATGAATGTTCAAGATGAAGAGAGTCATGTTTGGTATCAAGTATTAGACCAAGGTCATAGAAAAGGAAATTATTTAGAAGCATCTGGTTCATCAATGATAACTTACGCTATATTAAAAGGTGCTAGAAAAGGGTATTTACCTGAAGAGTATATACAAAAAGGCCTACAAGCTTATGAAGGTTTAGTTAATGAATTTATATTAGAAACAGATGAGCATCTTATAAACCTTAACAAAATATGCTACGTTGCAGGTTTAGGTGGAAAAGATAAGAGAGATGGATCTTACACTTATTATATAAGTGAACCTATAATATCAAATGAACCAAAGGGATTAGGACCATTTATATTAGCAGCAGCTGAGGCAGAATTAGTATTAAATAAAATACAAAAAGAAGAAGAACTTGTAGGGGCTAGAGCATAGTCAAGTTATAAAATATTTACTTTTCCTAATTTTTAATTTAAGAATTAGGAAAAGTAATACTATTTAAGGGGGAAGGATTTTGGAAAGAAAAGTAACTTTAAAAAATGTTATAGGGTATGCATCTATAAACTTTTTAGGTAGTGGAGCGCAAGCTCTTATATCAGCATGGCTGATGTTTTTTTATACTACTGTATGTGGAATAAGCCCTGTTAAGGCTGGTTTAATATTTACTTTTGCTAGAATAGTAGATGCAGTGATAAATCCAATTGTTGGGTTTATAAGTGATAACTTTGGTAGAACAAACTTAGGGAAAAAGTTTGGTAGAAGAAAATTCTTTATATTAATGGGTTCTCCTCTTATAGCAATAGTATTCCCACTTTTATGGATTCAAGGGAAAACATTTACTTATTACTTAGCTATGAATCTTTTATTTGAACTTGTATTTACAATGGTTATAGTAACAGCAATAACACTTCCAGCAGAAATGACAAAAAAATCAATTGAAAGAACAAAATTAATAGGTGCAAAGCAATATTGTGGAACTATAGCAAGTACCATAGCCACATTTATTCCAGGGGTTGCATTTATGATGTTTGGGCAAAATTCCCCAAAAGCATTTTTAATAACAGGTATTGTATATGGATTAATAACAGCATTATCACTTTTAGTAGTTTATGCATTTACATTTGAAAGAGACCCAAAAGATATAGTGTATAATGATGAAATTGGTTCTGTAGGGTCTATATTTAAGAAATTATTTAAAGATGTTATATCATGTATGAAAATAAAAGCCTTTAGAATTCATTCAATAATGATGGCTCTAGGAAGTATTTATAAACAATTGACAATAGGGATATTTACATACTTTGTAATATTTGTATTAAACCTAGATTCAGTAGTTACATCAAATATATTAAGTTTTACAACACTTGCTTCATCAATAGCCTTAGGTATATATATATTCTTAAGCTATAAAGTAGGTGGACCAAAAACCTTTAGAATATCTAGCTATATAGTATTTTTATCAGTTATAGGTTATACCTATTTGGTGTTTGTAAGCAAAAATGGTGGAAGTAGCATATTAATACTACTTACTTTATTTGCACTAATAAGTACAGTTGGTAGAGCAGGTATTGATTATATTCCAACATATCAATTGCCATTTATGTCTGATATAGATGAAGCAGTTACAGGTCAAAGAAGAGAGGGTATATACACTGGTGTTAACAGTCTTTTCTCAAAACTTGCAACAGCTGTACAAGGATCAGTACTAGGAATAGGACTTGCTATGTTTGGATTCCAAGCAGGAGCAACTACACAGTCAGAATCAGCAGTATTAGGTATAATAATAGTAGCCTTAGTGTTTCCAGTAGCGTTACTTGGTATAAGTTCTATAGCTTCATTGAAGCTTAAATTAAACAAGGAAAACCATCAAATTTTAGTTGATGAAGTTCAAAGATTAAAAAATGGTGGTTCTATGGATGATGCAACATCAGAGGTTAGAGATGTATTTAAACAATTAACTGGATTTGAATATGAAGAGTGTTGGGGAAATAATGATGTAGTATATACAGCAGTAAGTAAACCAGCTAAAACAATTTAGGAGGGGTAAATGAGAATAGGAGTAAGAGGTCACGATTTAGGAAGTTATTCTTTAGATGATTTAGGAAAAGTAATAAACGAAAAAGGAGTATCTAGTATTCAGCTAGTATTAAAGAAGGCTATAACTGAGTTTAATGTTCAAAAGGGAAGTTTAAATCCAGGTATGGCAAAACATATTAGAGAAACATTAGATAGAAATAATGTAGATATAAGTATTCTAGGATCTTATATAAATATGGCTCACCCAGATGAAAGAGAATTAAATGAGTTGTTAGAATCTTTTAAAGAGCATATACGTTTTGCAAAATACCTAAATTGTAATATTGTTGGAACAGAAACTGGTGCTCCCAATAAGGAGTATGTATATACACCTGAAAATAATACTGAAGAATCTTTTCAAACCTTTATAAAATCGTTAAGGGTAGTTGTAGAAGAGGCTGAGAAGTTTGGAATTATAGTAGGAATTGAAGGGGTAACAAACCATATAATAAATACACCTAAAAAAATGAGACGTGTATTAGATACTGTTAAATCAGATAATTTACAGGTAATTTTTGATCCTGTTAATTTTATTGATGAAAGCAATTATAAAAAACAAGATGAAATAATATCAGAATCTTTTGAGCTTTTTGGAGATAGAATAGTTTTAATTCATGCAAAAGATTTTGTTTATAAGGATGGAAAAGTAGTGAGAGTGCCAATTGGAACAGGAGACTTTAACTATCCACTACTATTATCTTTGATAAAGGAAAGAAAACCTTATATAGACATCATAATTGAAGGAAGTACACTAGATACAATAGAAAATAGTCGAGAGTATTTAGACACATTGTATAGTAATATATAGTATAAAAAGACACTAATTTTAAGTTAGTGTCTTTTTACTAATTTATTATATAAAAATAAGATGTGGTTTATTAAAATCACTTATTCCCTTAGAGTATATTTGATCTAGATGAATATCTTCACAAGTAAAGATACTAATGGACTTAGTTTACTTAATAGCTTGTTTTAATCTGTTTTTAAGGATTCACAATTACTAAAATATAGTTTTCATACAATCCTAATAAATTAAAGAATTTTCAGTTTGGCTATTAGCTAAGTAATGGTGAGTTATGAATATGAATAGGGCATACTCTCTACTTTATGCTTTAGTTTTAATGGATATTATTTTATACATATGAATATGTTTTTAAACTTAGGGTATATTATAAACATAAAAAGATAAATAAAAAATTATTATTTATCTAAAATAAATTTATGTAAACATTGTATATTTTATTTTAATGTGATATATTTAAAATATAAACAATAATAATTATTAGATAATAGAAATTAAAATAAGAAAATAATCTAATTAAACCATAGAATAACTACATATAAATGAGATAAATATAAAGGAGAGATAATTATGTTAGACGAAAAAACAATACAAATAGTAAAAAGTACAGTTCCAGCAATAAGGGAACATGGAATAGAGATTACAAGAACATTTTACGAAACAATGTTTGAAAATAATCCTGAGGTAAAGCCTTTATTTAATATGAGTAAACAAAAATCAGGGGAGCAACCAAAAGCATTA
>CAUWNL010000007.1:0-56046 GCA_963559995.1 uncultured Sarcina sp. | reverse complement strand
ATTTTTGTTTTAGTTATTTTAGTTGTAACTAGCAAAAGAGGAAATGGTGGTATTGTTACAGGAATCATAATAGGTCTTTCATTAACAACAATTCACTTAGTAGGTATCCCTGTTACAGGAATGTCTGCAAACCCAGCTCGTAGTATTGGACCTGCTTTATTAGTAGGTGGAGTTGCAGTTAAGCAACTATGGTTATTTATACTTGCTCCAATTTGTGGAGGAATTTTATCATCTTTAGTAGGTAAATTTATTTTAGATACAGAAAAAGATAAATAATGTTAAAACAACTTAATTTAAAAAACAACCTATATAAATAAAAATTACTAAGTAAAACCAAAAAACTATATTTAAGAAGTTTCTTAAATATAGTTTTTATTTTTAAGGAATTTTAAATTAATAATAACTTAAAATTCCTTTTTTATTTCAACCTTTACTGTACTTTAAAATTAAACTCTTTCGTTGTTTCCTTCAAAAGCATTTATATACATTTCTTTTAATTCGCTCATTAATGGATATCTTGGGTTAGCTCCTGTACATTGGTCATCAAATGCATCTTCAGTCATTGAATCTAATGTGCTATAGAAAGCTTCTTTAGTTACTCCACATTCAGCAATTGTGCTTGGAAGACCAATTTGCTTCTTAAGACCTTGTATTGCTTTTATTAAGTTTTCTACTTTTTCATCATCATTTTTTCCACCTAAGTTTAGATATTCAGCAATTTTTGCATATCTCCACTTAGCATTTGGATATTTGTATTGTGGGAATGATGCTTGTTTTCTTGGATTGTCAACAGCGTTAAATCTTATAACATGGTCTATTAATATTCCGTTTGCTACACCATGTGCTATATGATGTTCTGCTCCTAATTTATGAGCCATTGAGTGACAAATTCCTAAGAATGCATTAGCAAATGCCATACCAGCTATTGTTGAAGCGTGAGCCATTTTTTCTCTAGCTTTAACATTTGTAGTTCCTTCATTGTATGCTTGTGGAAGATACTTAAATACTAATCTTATAGCTTCTAATGCTAATCCATTAGTAAATTCTGAAGCTAAAACTGAAACATAAGCTTCTATTGCATGAACTAAAGCGTCTATACCTGATGCTGCTGTTAAGCCTTTTGGCATATTCATCATAAGCTCTGCATCAACTATTGCCATATCTGGAGTTAATTCATAGTCTGCAAGTGGATATTTAACTCCTGATTGTTCATCAGTTATAACAGCAAATGGAGTTACTTCTGAACCAGTACCTGCTGATGTTGGTATTGAAACCATCATTGCTTTTTCACCCATTTTAGGGAATGGATATACTCTCTTTCTTATATCCATGAATGTCATAGCTAAGTCATGGAAATTAACTTCTGGATGTTCATATAATACCCACATAATTTTAGCAGCGTCCATTGGAGAACCTCCACCTAGTGCTATTATTACATCTGGGTTGTATGATCTCATAGCTTCAGCACCTTTTCTAGCTATTGCTAAAGTTGGGTCTGGTGCAACATCTGAGAATACTCTAAAATCTATTCCATTTTCATCTAAAACTTTTGTTATTTTATCAACATAGCCAAGTTCAGCTAAAACTCTATCTGTTACTATGAAAGCTTTTTTCTTTTTCATGTCTTTAAGTTCTGGAAGTGCAACTCCTAATGAACCATATTTAAAGTATACTTTTTCTGGCATTCTAAACCAAAGCATATTTTCTCTCCTCTCAGCCACGCTTTTAATGTTTATTAAGTGTTTAGGTCCTACGTTTTCTGAAACTGAGTTTCCGCCCCATGAACCACAACCTAGTGTTAGAGATGGTGCTAATTTAAAGTTATAAATATCACCTATAGCTCCTTGAGTTGATGGCATGTTGATTATTGTTCTGCCAGTTTTCATAGTAGCTCCAAATTTTAAAACTCTATCTTTTGACTTTTGAGTATTTGTGTATAATACTGAAGTATGACCAAATCCTCCAAGTTCTACTAATCTTTCTGCTTTAGCTAAAGCTTCTTCAAAGCTTCCAGCTCTATACATTCCAAGTACTGGAGATAATTTTTCATGAGAGAATTCTTCCTCAAGTTCAACTGATTCAACTTCACCAATTAATACCTTAGCATCTTCTGGAACACTAACTCCTGCAAGTTCTGCTATTTTAAATGCTGATTGACCAACTATTTTAGCATTTAACCCACCATTTACTATTATAGTTTTTCTTACTTTTTCTATTTCATCGCCTTTTAAGAAGTACGCTCCTCTTTCAGCAAATTCTTTTCTAACTTCATTATATATAGAATCCATAACGATAACTGTTTGTTCTGATGCACAGATAACTCCATTATCAAAAGTCTTAGACATTAATATTGAACTTACTGCCATTTTTATATGGGCTGTATCATCAATTATTGCTGGTGTATTACCTGCTCCAACTCCGATTGCTGGTTTTCCTGATGAATATGCAGCTTTAACCATTCCAGGACCACCAGTTGCTAAGGTTATATCACATTCTGACATTACTCTTTGAGTCATATCTAATGATGGTTCATCTATCCAACCTATTATATTTTTAGGTGCTCCAGCTTTTACAGCAGCTTCTAAAACTATTCTTGCAGCTTCAATAGTTGCATTCTTAGCCCTTGGATGTGGTGAGAAGATTATACCATTTCTAGTTTTTAAAGCTATAAGTGCTTTAAATATAGCTGTTGATGTTGGATTTGTAGTTGGAACTACAGCAGCTACAACTCCTATTGGTTCAGCGACTTTAGTTATACCAAAAGCAACATCATTTTCTATAACCCCACAAGTTTTTTCATTTTTATATTTATTATATATATATTCAGAAGCAAAGTGGTTCTTTATAACTTTGTCTTCAACAATTCCCATTCCTGATTCTTCAACGGCCATCTTAGCTAATCTTATTCTAGCATTGTTAGCAGCTAAAGCAGCTTGCCTAAAAATTTCATCAACTTGTTCTTGAGTATAAGTTGAATATATTTTTTGTGCTTCTCTTATTTGAGCAATTCTTTCTAAAAGTTCATCCATGTTTGTTACTTTCATAGCTAATCACATATTATAAAGAAAATTCTTTATAATTCCCCTTTCTTACTATATATTAAAATTTAATTTTACTAATTCACATTATTACTTTGCCTTACATTTAACATCTAACTTAGTGTAAAAGTTAATATTTTAACTATTAAACTTTATAATTGAGAGCAATAACTACATAATGTTCTTCCATTTATGAAGTATTTTCTGTGTTTCGCCCCTTATATTCTATATATTAGCATATAAGGTTACTTATAGCTAGCCCTTTTATATTTAATTATGTTAATTTATTAACTATTTTTCTTTAAATACCTCTCTATTCTTCCATTTATCTCTTTAATATGAATAAATTAAAATTATTACAAAAAAAATAAAAGGCGCATTAGGCAATTTACTTAATGCAACCTTTTACTTAATTTTTAATTAAATCTTTAATTTAGAACTACTCTTTATATAAATTTATATATTAAACTCTTTCGTTATTTCCTTCATAAGCGTTTATATACATTTGTTTTAATTCTCTCATTAATGGGTATCTTGGATTAGCTCCTGTACATTGATCGTCAAAAGCATCCTCTGCCATTTGATCTAAACTCTTATAAAATACTGTTTCCTTAACTCCACATTCTTTTATTGTCATTGGAAGATTCACTTGCTTTTTAAGCTCATCTATAGCCTTTATTAATCTTTCTACTTTTTCATCTTCAGTTCTTCCACCAAGATTTAAGTATTCAGCAATTTTTGCATATCTCCACTTAGCATTTGGATATTTGTATTGTGGGAATATTGCTTGTTTTGTTGGCTTATCACTAGCATTAAATCTTATAACATGGTCTATTAATACTCCATTTGCTACACCATGTTGTATGTGGTGTTCTGAACCTAGTTTGTGAGCCATTGAGTGACAAATTCCTAAGAATGCATTAGCAAATGCCATTCCTGCCATTGTTGAAGCATGAGCCATTTTTTCTCTTGCCTTAATATTTGTAGTTCCTTCATTGTATGCTTGTGGAAGATATTTAAATACTAATCTTATAGCTTCTAATGCTAATCCGTTAGTAAACTCTGAAGCCATAACTGAAACGTAAGCTTCTATTGCATGAACTAAAGCATCTATACCTGAAGAAGCTGTTAATCCTTTTGGCATATTCATCATAAGTTCAGCATCTACTATTGCCATGTTTGGCATTAATTCAAAATCTGCAAGTGGATATTTAACACCTGATTGTTCGTCAGTTATAACTGCAAATGGAGTTACTTCTGAACCAGTACCTGCTGATGTTGGTATTGAAACCATCATTGCCTTTTCACCCATTTTAGGGAATGGACATATTCTCTTTGTAATATCCATAAATGTCATAGCTAAATCATGGAAATTAACTTCTGGATGTTCATATAATACCCACATAATTTTAGCAGCATCCATTGGAGAACCTCCACCTAGAGCTATTATTACATCTGGATTATATGATCTCATAAGTTCAGCACCTTTTTTAGCTGATCCTAATGTTGGGTTTGGTTCAACATCTGAGAATACTCTAAAATCTATTCCATTTTCTTCTAATATTTTTGTTATCTTGTCAACATATCCAATTTCAGATAATACATTGTCAGTTACTATAAATGCTTTTTTCTTATTCATAGTTGCAAGTTGTGGAAGTGACATACCTAATGAGCCATATTTGTAAAATACTTGTTGAGGTGCTTTAAATAGAAGCATGTTCTCTCTCCTTTCAGCAACGCTTTTTACGTTTAATAAATGTTTAGGTCCTACGTTTTCTGAAACTGAGTTTCCTCCCCAAGAACCACAACCAAGTGTTAAAGATGGTGCTATCTTAAAGTTATAAATATCTCCTATTCCACCTTGGCTAGCTGGCATATTTATTATTGTTCTACCAGTTTTCATAGTAGCCCCAAATTTAGCAACTCTATCTTTTGATATTTGAGTATTTGTATATAAAGATGAAGTGTGACCAAATCCACCAAGTTCAACTAATCTTTCAGCTTTTGCTAAAGCTTCTTCAAAAGTTTTTACCTTGTACATTCCAAGTACTGGTGATAATTTTTCATGGGAGAATTCTTCTTCAAGTTCAACTGATTCAACCTCTCCAATTAAAACTTTTGCGTCTTCTGGAACTACAATTCCAGCTAATTGAGCTATCTTAAATGCTGTTTGACCAACAATATCTGCATTTAATCTTCCATTTTTAATTATTGTTTTTCTTACTTTATCAACTTCATCACCTTTTAAGAAGTATGCTCCTCTATCAGCAAATTCTTTTTTAACTTCATCATAAACTGAATCCATAACTATAACTTCTTGTTCTGAAGCACAGATAACTCCGTTATCAAAAGTTTTAGACATTAATATTGAGCTTACTGCCATTTTTATGTGAGCTGTATCATCAATTATTGCTGGTGTATTACCTGCTCCAACTCCAATAGCTGGTTTTCCTGATGAATATGCAGCTTTAACCATTCCAGGACCACCTGTTGCTAAAGTTATATCACATTCTGACATTACTTTTTGACTCATTTCTAATGATGGTTCATCTATCCATCCAATTATATTTTTAGGAGCTCCTGCTTTTACAGCCGCATTTAAAACTATTCTTGCAGCTTCAATTGTAGCTTCTTTAGCTCTTGGATGTGGTGAGAAGATTATACCATTTCTAGTTTTTAAACATATAAGTGCTTTAAATATAGCTGTTGATGTTGGGTTTGTAGTTGGAACTACTGCTGCAACAACTCCTATTGGTTCTGCAACTTTAGTTATACCAAAAGCTACATCTTTTTCTATAACCCCACAAGTTTTTTCATCTTTATATTTGTTATATATGTATTCAGAAGCAAAGTGATTTTTTATAACCTTATCTTCTACAATTCCCATTCCTGATTCTTCAACTGCCATTTTAGCTAATTTTATTCTAGCATTGTTAGCAGCTAAAGCCGCTTCTCTAAATATTTTATCAACTTGTTCTTGAGTATAAGTTGAGAATATTCTTTGAGCTTCTCTTATTTCAGCAATTTTTACTAAAAGTTCGTCCATATTTGTTACTTTCATAGCTAATCACATATTATAAAGAAATTTCTTTATAATATTCTCCTTTCTTCTTCTGTATCTTATAATAAATATTAAAACTTAATTTACATTTTATTTATCATTATAGTATTTGCTATTACGTAATTTATAATACTATAATAAATGTTAATATTTTAACTACCGATTTCAAAAAATATATGGTTAATAGCTTATTTATACCGCTATCATCCCTTGCACATTTATATTATCATATATTTTTATATAATGCTAGTTTTTTTTTTCACATTATCGTTATTTTTTTAACTTATTTTTTTTGAATATATTAGTTTACTTCCCTCAATCTCCTATATCCTCCTAAAAGCTTATATTCTTTAGTATTTTTATTTACAATTTCTAATGTTTTCCTTATATTTTCATCTTTTATATTTCCATCAATATCAACATAAAAATAGTAACTAAAAGATCCATCGCCTATAGGTCGTGATTCTATTTTAATCATATTTATATTATTATCATGAAAAGCCTTAAGCTCTTTATATAAATCTCCTGGCTTATTTCCTAAGCTAAAGGAAATACTTATTTTATTACATTCCTCATCACTTTCAAACTCTCCACTTATTACTATAAATCTAGTATAATTTTTTTTATAATTATTTATAGTTTTCTTTAATATTTCTAGCCCATAGATATGCCCTGCTCTCTTACTTCCTATAGCAGCTTTTGTTCTATCAAGAGATTCACTTACATACTCAGCACTAACTGCTGTGTTATGATATGGAATAAGTCTAATATCATCTTTTAAAGAACTTAAAAATTTACTACTTTGCTCAAATCCCTGACTATGAGAATATATTTCTTTTAACTCACTTATCTTTGTACCTTTAAATCCTAAAAGATTGTGTTCTATTCTAATTAATATTTCTCCAACTATGAAAAAACCATATTCTCTTAAAAGGTCATAAACCTTAGTTATAGAGCCTGTTGTTGTATTTTCTATTGGTAAGATTCCATAATCTATCTCCTTCTCTTTAATCCCTTTAAATACATCTTCAAACTCCATATAATTTTTCTTATTATAGTTTTCTCCAAAATACTTAACTAAGGCTTCCTCACTAAAAGAACCTAGCGTTCCCTGATATCCTATAATTTTTTCTTTATTTATTAACATAATTTTACCCCCTTTATTTATTATTTCTTATATTTTGTTATAGAATTACAATATTCTTCTTAATAGATTGTCTGTGCTATATTTATCCCCTGAGAAAGTTGATTATAGAATCATAATATTCTTTTTAACAGTTGTCTTTATTTAAACCTTTATAATCTTAATAAGGAGTAAATCCTATTTAACAGGCAATTACTATGGCTTTATCTATAATTTCTAGAACGTAGCTTAACATAATCTTAAATTAAAAAAACATTACACCTACCACAAATATAGCCATTATTATAGCTACCATATCTGCCATAATAGCTCCCCAAAGGGTATGCCTTATTTTTTTTACACCAACTGCTCCAAAATAAACTGTTATTGTATAAAATATTGTTTCAGTCCCTCCCATTATCACAGAGGCTATTAGCCCTGCTTTAGTGTCAGCCCCTACAGAATTTATTATTTCAGTAAAGATTCCAAGAGCACCACTACCTGATAATGGTTTTATAAATACTAAAGGAACTAGCTCCTCTGGAAGTCCTATTAAATTAACTACTGGTGCAAAAAAATTATTAAGTAACTCTAAAAGATTAGCGTCTTTAAATATTCTTACAGCTATAAGCATAGCAAGAAGTGGTGGAAATATTCTTATGCAAACCTTAAGCCCTTCCTTTGCACCTTCTATAAACCACTCATATACTTTAACCCCTTTAAACATTCCATAACACACTATTACTAAAAGTATTAATGGCACTATACTACTTGATAAATAACTTCCCATAACACACCTCTAAAAATATCTTTGAAGTATCTTGCAACAAATTATACCAACAAGACATGCAGTTGCTGTTGATATTATTGCAGGAAGTATTATAATAGCTGGATTACTAGACCCTGCAGCTGCCCTTATTGATATTACAGTAGATGGTATAAGTTGAATACAACAAGCATTCATAACTAAAAAAAGAGCCATATCATTTGATGCAGTTCCCTTTTTATTATTTATGTTGTTTAACTCCTCCATTGCTTTTACCCCAAAAGGAGTTGCTGCATTTGAAAGTCCAAGCATATTAGCAGTTAAATTCATAATAATAGCCCCCATAGCCTCTTCACTTTTAGAACTCTCTCTAAAAAGTTTCTTTAATACTGGTTTTAAAAGCTTTGCAATTTTAGCTGTTAGTCCACTTTTTTCTGCTACTTTCATAACGCCACACCAAAAGCACATAATTCCAACTAATGATATTATAAACTTTGTGGCACTATCACTAGATTCAATAATCCCCTTTGATATAACCTCCCCATTTCCAGTTATAATCCCAAAAACTATACCTGACGCTATAATAAAAAACCATATGTAATTTATCATAATTCTCTCCCTTTTATTAATTCCATACTAAATATATGCCTTGCATTAACTTTTTAGTAGTGATAACATAAAACTAAATTTACATTTTATTTAAAGGAGAATTTTTTTATGAAGGAAGATAATTTAAAACTAGCTCAACAAGAAGTGGAAAATGCTTTAAAAACTGTGGAAAATTTAGAGCAAATATTAGATTCAAGTGAGTTGTCAAAGGAAGTTTTAAAAGAACAATTCGTTTCCCTTACAAAAAAGGTTCAAGATTTAGAAAGTATTCTTAAAACTGAAGGTATTTTATAATAAATAAATAAAAAAGCAGAAGAATTAACTCTTCTGCTCTTTTTATTGCTATCAATTTTAAATTTTTAAATGATTATTTACAACTATCTCTTTCAACTAAATTATAATTTAATACAAAGTGACCTTCTTCTAAAACTTTATTATTTATAAGTTTTATAAGCATTCTCATTGCAACAGAACCCATATCATACATTGGTTGATGAACTGTTGTTAATTTAGGATAAAAGGCTCTTGCAAGATCTATATCATTAAATCCTATAACACTTACATCCTCTGGAACTTTTAATCCCTTATCTCTTAAGGCATTTATTGCACCCATAGCAATTTCATCTGATGCACAAACTATTGCTTCTGGTTTTACACCTTTATTCATTATTTCCATAACGCCATTATAACCTGTTTCAACCTTTAAGTTGTTAAAATAAGTAAGTCCCTCTTTAATATTTATTCCATTTTCTTCTAAAGCATTTTTATATCCTGTGTATCTTTTTCTCCATGCATTATTATCATCTCTGCTAACTCCTATGAAGGCTATATCTTTCATACCTTTATCTATTAAATATTTAGTTGTTTCATATGTAGCCTTTATATTATCTATTGTAACACTTGGTAAATTAGCATTTTTATCATCAGTTTCAACTAATACAGTTTTAACATCTAATTCATTTATTAAATCTAAAATATCATTTTCTAATGAAGAACTCATATAAAGAACTCCATCAACCATTTTTTCTTTAAGAACTCTTAAGTATTCTTTTTCTTTATCTATATCAAAATCTGAATTACAAAGCATAACATTATAATCATAAATGTTTGCTACATCTTCAGCACCTCTAACTATTTCTGGGTAAAATTGACTTGATATATCAGGAATAAGTATTCCTATCGTCCTTGTTCTTTGAGTCTTTAAACTTCTAGCAACAATATTAGGTCTATAACCTAATTTTTTTATTGCCTCTACAACCTTCTTCTTAGTTTCTTCATTTACTACATCTATATCATTTAGTACTCTTGATACTGTAGCAATAGATACTCCTGCTTCTCTTGCTACATCTTTAATTGAAGCTGCCATTAATTTCATCTCCTTTAAATATTTTTTTAATTAACTAATCTTCGCTTTTTTCGCCAATAATCTATTATAATATTTACTATCGTTTTATACAAGGGATTCTATAATTATCCCTTTTTCTATTATTTTACTCAAAAAACTTAATATTTAACCCAACTAACTTTAATTATTAAAATTGGAGTTACAAACCCCTTATTAAACTATAGTTGAACTAACCTACTAATAATATTAATACGTTTTACTTAACTATGCAATTAATTGTAACACTAAATCATTAAAAAATATAATAATTTTAAAAAAGAGCATTAGCCTTAAGTTTTTAAAGCTAATACTCTTTTCCATGTTAACATTAGTTTATACTAAATTCTTTCAACAGTTATACTTAAGTTTTCTCCGTTTATTACAGTGTCTACATAGTTTTTGTCATCACCGTAAACAACTTTTTCTGTTAAAGTATCTTTCTTTATTGTATCTTCAAACTTTTTAACAACATCCATAAGCATATCATTGTTAGCTAGGTAAAGAGTTATTCTATCTAAAACTTCAAAACCACTTTCTTTTCTCATGTTTTGAATCTTTGATATTATTTCTCTTACATGACCTTCTTCTCTTAACTCATCAGTTATAGTAGTATCTAAAACTACACCGATTTGTCCTTCACCAGAGAATGCATATCCTTCTAAACCTTGCATTGTTACAAGTAGATTTTCTTTGTTAAGTTCAATTTCTACTCCATTAACATTTATAACTTCTACTTCTCCATTTTGAAGTTTTTGTGCAAGTTCCATTTGGTTTTTGCTAGCTATTTCTTTTCTTATTCCAGGTATAAGTTTACCATAAGCCTTTCCTAAAACAGGTAGGTTAGGTTTTATTTCAAACTTAACATGTTCTGAAAGGTCAGCACCAAATTGAACTGTTTTTATATTAAGCTCATCTTTTATGATATCTCCATAATATTTTGGAAGAGCATCTGTTGATATTAACATTTCAGAAAGGGGCTGTCTGTTCTTAATGTTAGCAGCATTTCTAGCACTTCTTCCAAGCTTAACTAATCTGTATGCTAAGTCCATTTCTTTTTCTAGATCTTTATTTATAGCTTCTTCTGAAACCTTTGGCCATACACATAAATGAACACTTTCTTCTGCTTCTTTATCTAGGTTAACTACTAAGTTTTGATAGATTTCTTCTGTTACAAATGGAACAAAAGGAGCTGCTACTTTAACTAATGTAGTTAAAACTCTGTATAAAGTTGTATAAGCGCCTATCTTGTCATCAGTTAATTCTTCTGACCAGAATCTTGCTCTATTTCTTCTTACATACCAGTTTGATAACTCATCTGTAAACTCTTCAATTTCTAAAGCAGCTTGAGTTATTCTATAGTTATCTAAATGTTCATCAATATCCTTAACTAAAGTATTAAGTTTTGACATCATCCATTTATCCATTACATTATCTGATACAAAATCTTTATAATCTAAAGGATTAAAGTTATCAAGTTCTGCATATAAAACATAGAATGAGTATACATTCCATAATGTGCTTAAGAACTTTCTTTGAGTTTCTGCAACATCATCTATTGAGAATCTTGTTGGAAGCCATGGAGCACTTGCAGTGTAGAAATGCCATCTTGTAGCATCTGCACCTTGAGTATCTAAAACGCTAAATGGATCAACTACATTACCCTTAGATTTTGACATCTTTAAGCCTTTTTTATCAAGAACGTGACCTAAAACTATACAGTTTTCAAATGGATTTCTATCAAATATTGCTGTTGAAATAGCAAGTAATGTATAGAACCATCCTCTTGTTTGGTCTACAGCTTCTGATATAAATTGTGCTGGGTAATTTTCTTCAAATAATTCTTTGTTTTCAAATGGATAATGATGTTGTGCAAATGGCATTGAACCTGAATCAAACCAACAGTCAATAACTTCTGCTGTTCTCTTCATTTCTTTTCCACATTTTTCACATGTTAAATGAACATTATCTATAAATGGTTTATGAAGTTCTATTCCATCTGGAACATTAATTCCTTTAGCCTTAAGCTCTTCAACACTTCCTATACAGTCTCTATGACCACATTCACATTCCCATATTGGGAGAGGAGTTCCCCAGTATCTATCTCTTGATATTCCCCAGTCAATAACATTTTCTAAGAACTTACCAAATCTACCTGTTCTTATATTGTCTGGATACCAGTTTATTTTATCGTTGTTTACTAATAACTTATCTCTAAGAGTTGTCATTGCAACAAACCAACTTTCCTTTGGATAATAAAGAAGTGGTGTGTCACATCTCCAACAGTGTGGATATGAGTGAAGGTGTTTTTCAGCTTTAAATAACTTATTGTTTTCTTCAAGCCATTTACAAATACTTTCATCACATTTCTTAACGAATTTACCTGCCCATGGAGTAACTTCTTCTACGAATTTACCTTCTCTATCAACTAAGTTTATGAAAGTAATTCCATTGGCTTTAGCAACTAAACTATCATCTTCACCATAAGCTGGTGCTATATGAACTACACCAGTACCATCTGATAAAGTTACATAATCTCCGTGGATTACTTCAAAGGCTTTTCCTTCAACTTTTCCAAAAGGCATTAATTGTTCATACTTAGTTCCAAGAAGTTCAGTTCCAGGGAATTCTTTAACTATTTCATAATCTTCTCCTAAAACTTTTGGTGCTAAATCTTTAGCTAATACAAATATTTCATCTCCAACCTTTGCTTCTACATATGTATATGCTTTGTTTATACATAAAGCTAAGTTTGATGGTAATGTCCAAGGAGTTGTTGTCCAAGCTAATATATACTTGTTATCTTCTCCTGCTACTTTGAATTTAGCAATTGCAGTTAAGTCCTTAACATCTTTATATCCTTGAGCAACTTCGTGAGAAGATAAAGCTGTTCCACATCTTGGGCAATAAGGCATAACTTTATGACCTTTGTAAAGTAAGTCTTTATCCCACATTTGTTTTAAAGCCCACCATACTGATTCTATATAATCATTATGGTATGTTACATATGGATGTTCCATGTCTACCCAGTAACCAATTTGGTCAGTCATTTTTTCCCACATGCTTACATAAGTAAATACACTTTCTTTACACTCTTTAACGAATTTCTCAACACCATATTCTTCAATTTGAGGTTTTCCTGAAATCCCAAGTTTCTTTTCTATTTCAAGCTCAACTGGTAACCCGTGAGTATCCCATCCTGCTTTTCTTATAACTTTGTATCCCTTCATAACTTTGTATCTTGGGATAATATCCTTCATAACTCTTGTTAAAACGTGTCCTACATGAGGCTTTCCATTTGCAGTTGGAGGGCCATCATAGAAAGTGAAATATTCACCATCTTTATTCATATCAAAATTTCTTTGTTTTATATCTTTTTCTTTCCAAAGATTTGCTACGTCTTTTTCAACACCAACAAAACCTGACTTTGGAAGTTCAACTTTTTTGTACATTAACTTAAACTCCTTTCATTATTGAATATATATTATAATAATTAATTATTTGCTTACTAATTAATTATTTGCTTACTAGGTAAATTTTAGACAGCTATATAAAAAATCCTTTAAAAACAAAAAACTTCGTCCTCCAAAAGGACGAAGTATATTCGCTGTACCACCTAAATTGCATAGTTCTTCTTAGCAATAAATTTTTATTTATATAAGTAAGGTTTTCTTGCTAAGTTTCGTAAAAGCACATATTATGCCTTAATCCTGTAACGTGGATAAACGGGATAACTTAATAAAGATACAATCTTGTTCAGTATCCAACTCCCAGGCGATATTCCTCAAATCTTCCTATGATTTTTCACCAACCAATCACTCTCTAAAAGGTTTAATTTAAGTACTTGCCCTGATCAAAGTCACTAAAAAAATTATATAATAGCCACCTAGAAAAGTCAACAAACTCTAAAACTCTATTTTTCTCTTTTTTAACATTAATATACCTTGTAAAATCAATAAAATTCCTAATCCTGAAGTTAAATAATTACTTGGAAATATCCCTGTTTTAGGCAATTTATACTCAGTATTTTTCTCGTTCTCTTTACTGTCACCACTGTCTATTATTGAAAGTAAGTTTTTACTTTCTCCTTCTATGTCTTTACTAGCATCTTTATTATTATTGCTCTCTAAGGCATCATTATTTTCCTTTAAGTCTCCAATTATACTACTAGATTTATCATTAAAATCTGCTTCTATTTTTACTATTATATTTTCTAATCCAATATTCTTTATACTCTTCATCTCATCATCACTAAAAATTACTGTATAACTTCCTGTTGATAAATAATCATCTTTTCCTAACGCTATATCTTTTCCCGATAAACTTATTATATCATTTAATAGCAAATATTTTTCTTGAGATTTATCTTTAAAAATAATAATTTTTCTATCTTCTGTAATCTTACTAGCTATATATATTTTTAAATCTTTTTTATTATCTTTCAAATCTAAATCATTATCTATTTTAAAGTTTATCTTTAAACTATCATCACTAGTTTTTATAATCTCTAAATCTGAAATATTCACCTCATTATTTACTTTCTCTTTTATGACTGTATTCTCTTTTTCATAGTCATTTTCAGTGTTATTAATTAAATTATCTCTAAGATTAGTATTATTTTCTAAAATTTTAGCATCATCACTATCTTTTAAAATTCCCTCTTTATAACCATTCATCTCTTCATAATTGATATTACTTTTCCCTTGATTTTCAATATCTTCAGCATCTTCTAATTTATATTGAAGCTCTTCATTTACATCTTCTCCCTTAACATCCCAAAGATTATTTTTATCTTCTAAAAAATTTCTATTCATATCATCTTTTTCATAATAAATACTAAGATTTTTATCTGTTTCTTTAATATTTATGTCATCTCCTAAGTTAACATTATTACTTTTTTCTTCTTTAGTTGAATCTAAAGTATTTTCATTGTCTACTATATAAATATTTTTACTTAATAATTCTTCTAATAAACTTTCTAAAAATTCTTTTTCATTGTCATTTAGCTTAACATCTTCATTCTCAAAAATATTTTTTTCATATAATAAATTTTTTGATATATTCTCATTATTTTCTAAATAAATATGCTTATTCTCTTCCAACAATTTATTATATTCCTTAATAATAGTAATCATTTGGTTTTCTATAGTATTTTCATCTAACAATTCCTCTAAGTTGTCAATATCTTGATTACTACTTATTTTATCATTCAAAATATCTACTAATGTCGTACCATAAACTCTATATGGACATATAATTATTAAAACAATAAACATAGTTAATAAAACAGATAAAAAACTTTTTCTCATAAAAACTTTCCTTTATTTTTTTTATCTAGATACTATCCATGTTTTTATGAAAATAAACAATATATCCTTAAATATTTAAATTTAATATACTTTAAAAAATAAAGAATAATCACTATTTATAAATAGTAATTATTCTTTATTTTCTAAAATTATTTTGTTATAATATATTTAACTTACAGATTATGTTTTTAATAAATGTTAATTTTTAATAAATGCTTTAAAAAAATAAATTGAGAATTGGAGATAAATTTATGGATAATACAGAATTACAACAATCAGTTTTAGATAAAATGACTAAAGTTTGTGTATGTAAGGTTATATCAAGAGCTAAAATCAAAGAATCAATAAAATCTGGATCTAATACTTTAGATAAGGTTATAAAAGATACTGGAGCTTGCACTGGTTCTTGTAAAGGTGCTAGATGTAAGCATACAATAGAAAATCTAATTAATGAAATGACAAACAACTAAAATTTCTAAACTAACTATACAAAAACTACAAGTGTTAATATTGGGTAACGTTTACTTGATATTAATGCTTCTTTTTTAAGGCTTTGTTTTTCTACACTATTAATCCTTAATATATAAGAAGATATTTAGAAAGTTAAATTAACTCTAAATATCATGAAAAATCATACTAAATTTTAAACAAAGCCTTTTACTATTTATCCTAAAATTTTGCAATATCTCTTTAAGTTATATATCCCGTTCCATAAGTTCCATATCCTTAGCCCATGCAGAGCAACTTCTCGGATATCCTTGGCTTGTATTATTTCCAACAATATAAGTCTTCTTCAGGTCAAAGCAATTATTTTTAACAGTCTTATATCCTTTTAATATATACTGTATTCTATCTTCAAAAACAGATTTTAATCCTCTAGGTGCTTCTCCCCAAGCAAAAACAATATGATTGCAATCTATCATTTCTTCAAATATTACTAAATCATTTTTTATAAATTCTTGATTTTGCCATATCCCTTCATTGCCTAATAAAAATAACTCTCCCCTGTTCTTAAACACTTCCTCTAGAGCATATTTAGTATATTCAATACATGGAAAAACAAAAACAAAACTGATTTTTTTTATTCCTCCAAATTCTTCATCATGATCTAAAAGATACTTAGTGGCTCTTTTTAAACTTTTCATTGAATCCTCTAATTGATAAGGTTTTGGTGCTTTTGCTACAACAAGTACTGAATTTTTATTTTTCTCATTTATAGAAATAGATATTTTAAATATTCTATCTCCCTCTTCATCAATTATTTTCTCTATGTTATTATCTTTAAAAAACTTAAAATGATTATTCTTTTGCATATTAAATTCCCCTTTTTATACTCATATTGTATTTACCTTAAATTTCTATAATACAGATTCTAAAGTATCTAAATTACCAAAAACTATTTTTTAAGCTTTTGATAATTTACTACAATAGATATTTAGCATAGTTTAAATATATGCATAACTTAAGATTATTGTTTCTTACTTTCCTCTATTTTTTGGGCTAATTCATTTAAATATTCCCATCTTTCGTACTTAAATTCTAAATTCTTCTCAGCCTCTTCTTTTTCCTTCATAAGTTCTTGAAGTTTTGAAAAATCACTAGAATGTTTGCTCATTTCTTCATCTAATGCTATAATTTTATTCTCTAAAGATTCTATGTCACTATCAATAGTTTCAAACTCTTTTTGTTCTTTAAAGCTAAACTTTAGCTTCTTTTCACGAACTTTTTCAGTTTTATCCACAGAAGTTTTATTTTTATCCACAGTTTTTTCTTCTTTATTAACACTTTCCACCTTTTCCTTGTGGATTAAATAATCACTGTAGTTACCTTCATATTTTTTTATCTCACCATTACCTTCATAGGAGAATATCTTATTACAAATTCTGTCTAAGAAATATCTATCATGGGATACTGTTATAACAGCACCATTAAAATCATCTAAATAATCCTCTAGAATTTTTAATGTTTCTATATCTAAATCATTTGTAGGCTCATCTAAAAGAAGTACATTTGGGGCTTCCATAAGAATTTTTAAAAGATGAAGTCTTCTTCTTTCTCCACCAGATAACTTCCCAATTAAAGTCCACTGCATAGTACCATCAAATAAAAACTTTTCACACATTTGAGATGCAGTTATTCTATCTCCTGTTGCTGTTTGAAGATATTCACCAGACTCTTTAACATATTCTAAAACTCTCATATCTGGATTCATATGACTATCATCTTGTGAAAAACAACCAATCTTTACAGTTTCACCTTTTACAACTTCTCCACTATCAGGGGTTAATTTTCCTTCTAGTATTTTTATAAGAGTTGACTTTCCAACTCCATTTTGTCCAACTATACCTATTCTATCATTTCTTAAAACTATATAGTCAAAATCATTTATTAATTTTTTATCTCCAAAAGCTTTTGAGATATTATAAAGTTCTATTATTTTTTTACCAAGTCTACTACTCATAACAGAAATTTCAACATTATCATTAGATACTAAACCTTCTTTAGAAGTTAAATCATGAAATCTATCAAGTCTTGCCTTTTGCTTAGTAGTTCTAGCCTTTGCACCACGTTTAACCCAAGCAAGTTCTTTTCTTATAAGATTTTGTCTCTTATCTTCATTTGCTTGTTCAATTTCTAATCTCTCCATCTTCTTTTCTAAAAATACAGAATAGTTTCCATCATAACTAAATAATCTTCCTCTGTCTAATTCTAAGATTCTATTAGTTACTCTATCTAGGAAATATCTATCATGGGTAATCATTAAAAGAGCACCTTTTCTTTTATTTAAGTGTTCTTCAAGCCAATTTATTGTTTCATTATCTAAGTGGTTTGTAGGCTCATCTAAAATTAAAAGTTCACAAGGAGTTATAAGAGCTGATGCTAGCATTACTCTCTTTTTTTGTCCTCCAGATAAATTACCTACCTTAGCATTAAAATCTTCTACACCAAGCTTTGTTAAAACTATTTTAGCTTCACTTTCTAAATCCCAAAGATTTAAACTATCTATCTTTCCTTGAAGGTCTATAAGTTTCTTATGTAAAGCTTCATCTGTTTCACCTAAACTTATCTTTTCTAAAACTTCTTCATATTCCCTTATAATTTGCATTTCTTTAGAATTTCCTCTAAAAACTTGCTCTATAACAGTCAGTTCATTATCGTAATCTGGGCTTTGAGATAAATATTCCACTCTAACTCTATTTCCCTTTGTAATAGTCCCACTATCACACTCTTCAACTCCTGCTATAATCTTTAAAAAAGTAGACTTTCCTGTTCCATTTACCCCAATAAGTCCTATCTTTTCTCCCTCATTTATTCCTAAAGATATATTATCAACTAAAATCTTTTCTGAATAGCTTTTAGTTATATTTTCTAATGTAATTAAATTCATTTTTATCATCCTTTTCTAAGAATATTAACTTCATTATAATATAAGGCTTAACTTTATTAAAGGATTATAAATATTAAATAACCAAACTCCTTTATTAAAGGCTATACACTATCTACTAAATACACAAATTATTTTTCCTAAAAGTTTACCCTTATAAAAATAAATTAAAAAAATTTATATTTTAATATAATATTAATTTTAGCTAAGAATAAGCAAGTTAATTCTTAATTTTTTAATCATCTTTTATTTAAAACAATGCTATTAAAAATAATTATTTAATAAATAATTTATTAGATTTAAAACTTATAATAAACTTTTAAATATTGTGTTATAATCTTTAAAGCTAACATTTTGAGAGGAGTAAGTTTTATGGCAAGTAAATTTTATTTACATCAAGGAAAAAACAAAAGAGTAGAACAAGGTAGACCTTGGGTTTATATTGATGAAATCAATGAATATGATGGTGACTACGAAAATGGGGATATAGTTGAGGTTTATAATCATAAAGGCTATTTTCTAGGAAAAGGCTACATAAATGATAGAAGTAAAATAACAATCAGAATAATGACTCGTGATATAAATGAAGAAATTGATGAAGAGTTCTTTAAAAAAAGATTTAAAGATGCTTGGGATTATAGAAATACAGTAATTGATACATCCTCTTGTAGATTTATCTTTGGTGAAGCTGACTTTTTACCAGGGCTTACTATAGATAAATTTGAAGATTATTATGTAATTCAAATATCAACTCTAGGTATGGACCAATATAAAAATTTAATAGTTAAAATCTTAGTTGAAGAATATGGTGCTAAAGGTGTTTACGAAAGAAGTGACATAAAAACTAGAGAAATAGAGGGCTTAGAGCAAACTAAAGGATTTTTAACTGAACCTTTTGATACTGATATTGAAATAGTTGAAAATGGCGTTAAATATATCGTTGATTTAGAAAACGGTCAGAAAACTGGATTTTTCTTAGACCAAAAAGAAAACAGAGCTGCAATTCATAGAATTTGTAAAGATAAAGATGTTTTAGATTGCTTTACTCACACTGGTTCTTTTGCATTAAATGCTGGAATAGCAGGTGCTAAATCAGTTTTAGGTATTGATGTATCTCAACATGCAGTAGATTGTGCAACTAGAAATGCTGCCCTTAATAATCTTCAAGATACAGTAAAATTTGAATGTCATAATGCTTTTGATGTTTTAGGAGAGTGGTCAAGGGAAGGTAAACAATTTGATGTTGTTATATTAGATCCTCCTGCTTTTACTAAATCAAAAAATACAATAAAACAAGCAATAAGAGGATATAAAGAAATAAACCTTAGAGGAATGAAAATGGTTAAAAAAGGTGGGTATTTTGCCACTTGCTCTTGCTCTCACTATATGAGTGAAGAACAACTTAAAAAGACAGTTTTAGAAGCTGCCCATGATGCAAGAAGAACTTTAAGGCAAATTGAAGTTAGAACTCAAAGCTCAGACCACCCAATTCTTTGGAATTCTGATGAATCCTATTATTTAAAATTCTTTATATTCCAAGTAGTTTAATTTTTAATTCCATAAATTTCTTAGAATTATTTAAATGGTTTTGGATAATATAATAGTGTAGCAAGGATGGTTATGGATAATACCCTCTTTAGCTACTTTAATTTAAATATTGTATAGCACGGCTATGTAGTATTTAATTTATATAAATATGGGGCTATATTAAGTATAAACTTTCACAATATATTTAATATAGTCTTTTATTTTACCATTGATTTTATCTATTATATACTATAGTTTCTATCCATTCTTCTTTAGTCCATTATTAAAAATATATTAATTCTTTAGTCCATTTTTTATATTTATCTTTTATATTTCTCTATTAATCAGCATTTTATTTAATCCATTTTTATATTATTATAACATTCTTTTATCCATTGTTAACAATTTGTTAACTCTTTTTTTAGATTATTGGTATATAATTATATTATAACTATCTAAGGAGGAATTGTGTGTTTTCACACATGAATACATAATGACAGAAAAAATTAATAATCTAGATAATAAAACAAAAGGTCTAATATATATACTTATATTTGGCTTATTTTTAGCTATTATGAATACTTTTTTAAAGTCAGCAGGTCATATTCCTGTGGCAGAAAAGACTGTCTATAGAAATGGAATTTGTGCTATTGCTGGATTTATTGCTGTTGCTAAAACTTATGGATTTAGAGACAAGAGCCATTATTTTGGAAACAAAAAAAATATTTTAGGCCTTTCCATGAGAACTATATGCGGAATACTTGGAATTACAGCTAATCTTTATGCCCTTCAGTATCTAATTTTATCAACATCTAGTGTACTTCAAGATTTAAGTGTATTTTTTGTTGTAATATTCTCATTTATCTTCTTAAAGGAAAAGATTAAATTGTGGCAAGTTGTTTTAATCTGTGTTGGTTTTGTCGGCGCATTAGTAGTAATAAATCCAACTAATGCAAAATTTGCTATTGTACCTTCTCTTGCTGCTATTTTTGGAGCTGCAATGAATGGTGGAGATGCCGTTTCTATGAGGTTCTTAGGTAAAAAAACTTCCCCATCAACTGTAGTATTTTTCTACAATTTTGCATCAGCGGTGATACTTACTCCATTTATGTTAATGGATTATAAAGTTCTATCAGTACATACAACTATATTTTTAATTCTTGCAGGACTTTGCTACATTGTAGTTGAATTTGCTATGGTTTCAGCTTATAAATATTCTCCTGGTAGAGAAATTGCTATTTTCTCTTATGTTGATGTAGTATTTTCTGCCGCTCTTGGATTTATCGTTTTTGGAACTTTTCCAAAAGTAACATCTATAATAGGCTATATAATAATCATAGTAGCTGCAATACTTTTAGTTTTATATAATTTTAAAATTAAAGATTCCAATTCAAAACTAAAAGCTAGCTCATAAAGAAAAACTATGCCTTAAATAACTAGGCATAGTTTTTTCTTACTTTTTAACTACAAGATTTCTATCTTACCATCTTTAAAAATAGGAACTATGTCTATTAAATCTTTAGATGAGCAATAAGCTAAATCCTCTTGTAGTCCTAAAGATGTTAATACATCAAAATGCCTAGCATTTTTAATAAATGACGTTATATCTTTATTGTTTTCATAGATATATCTTGCAGTTTTCGCTATATCAGATATATCACAAGATTTTTCATCTAACAAATTATGTATCATATACCCTGCACAAATAAAATCATCCATAGAAAACTCCCCATTAGTTCCCGCGTTTATAAAAACAACATCCTTATTTAACTCTTTAAGTTTTTTAGCTACTGCTCGGCCATTTATCATTGAGCCAATTAATATTACATCTGACTCTCTACAAAGATTTAACGCCCTTGTGCCATTAGTCGTAGATAAAATTACTGTCTTATCTGATATTTTTTCTTTAGTATATTCTAAAGGAGAGTTTGAAAAATCAAAGCCTTCTATTCTTAATGCTTTTCTCTCCCCTCCTAAAACAACCTCTTCTCCAAGATTTTTAAGTTCTTTAGCTTTTTCAAAGGTTTCCTCCACAGTTAAAATTGGAATTACACACTTTGCACCATTTTTTAAAGCTGTAGTTATAACTGTTGTTGCTCTTAACATATCAATCACCACAACAACCTTATCTTTTATCTTACTCTTTTCTATATAGTCTGCTGAAATTATTAAATCTACTTTCATAAATATGTCCCCCCTTTAACTTAATACTATCTAAAGTTTTTTCCTTGATAAATATCATTATCTTCTAAACATTTATCTATAGCATTTAAAACCTCCCATTTCTTTAAACTCCACATTGGTCCAATTAAAAGACTTCTTGGTGCATCCCCTGTAAGTCTATGAACTACCATATCCTGTGGAATTTTTGATATTCCTTCGCAAACAAGGTTAACATAATCCTCTTTAGGCAAAAACTTTAACCTTCCCTCTTCATAATCCCTAACCATTTCAGTATTTTCCATAAGATGAAGAAGATGAAACTTAATTCCTTTAGCACCGCTATTGGCTATATAATCAACAGTTTTTAACATATCCTCTTTTGTTTCTTCTGGAAGCCCAAATATGCAGTGAACTACTGTATCTATATTTTTTTTCTTTAACTTTTCCATAGCTTTATCAAAGTTTTTTAAATCATATCCTCTATTAAAACTTTCCGCTGTTTTATCATGAATTGTTTGCAGACCAAGTTCCACCCATGTATAAACTTTTTCATTCATTTCTTCTATTAAGTCTAAAACTTCTTCATTTATACAGTCTGGTCTTGTAGCAATAGCAAGGGCTACAACTCCTTCATTTGATATTGCATCTTCATACTTTTGTCTAAGCTCACTTACTGGTGCATAAGTATTTGTATAAGCTTGAAAATATGCTATGTATTTTCCGTCTTTCCACTTTTTATTCATCATATTTTTTATATTATGAAATTGTTCTCTAATTGGTTTTATTCTATCTCCTGCATAATCCCCTGAACCACTAGAACTACAAAAAGTACATCCACCCTTTGCTACCTTACCATCTCTATTTGGACACGTAAACCCACCATCTAAACTTATTTTAAAAGTCTTACAACCGAATTTTTCCCTTAAGAAATAATTTAAACTATAATATCTTTTATCTCCCCATATCTTTTTTATATCCACAAAATTCATCCTTTCTAAGTTAAGAAAAAAAGTGCAACTATTTTCTATCTAAATAGAACTATTGCACTTTTTATATTTATTATACTACAACTTATTTATTTTAAAATCTTTTGTTGATATTTTATAATTTCCAAGTAAGTTTTCTACAATATCCCCTGCATTTTTAACTCCTGTAACCTCAAAATAAACTTCATCATCCTTATAGTCTTTATATATTAAATTATACTTACTTGGTGAAAAAGTACTATCTAAATTTAAACCTATGATTTCTCCTGTTGCTTTATAAAATTTAAATCTAGTTGCTAAATTTTCATTTTGATAATTTACTGCAATATATGAGTCGTCTTTTGAGAACACTATATTTTTTATAGTTATATTACTATAGACATCTATAGTAGTTATATTTTTTCCAACTAATTTATCAAAGTAAATCTGTTCTCCTTGATTTTTATCTTCGCTCCCACCTGATGCTCCTGAACCTCCTTGGCCTCCACTTTGACCTCCACCTTGCCCACTACTTTGAGCTGCTGTTTCAATAGATTCATCTATTTCAACTACCCCAACATAAGTATTTAATCCATCTGTTGTGCTTAAAGCAATATTTTGTCCTGTAAAAGATATACCTATAGGACCATATTCTTTATTAGGAACCTTAAGCATAACAACATCTCCACTATCACTTTGAGAATATGCTACGTCAGGTAGGTTTTTCATTAGCATTACATTAGCTATTTCAACCTCATCTTCTTTTCTTATCTTTAATTGTCGTCCTTCCTTAAACACCTCATATTGTGGAACCGCCTTAGCTGATTGTACTTTATATGATTTATCCTCTTTTCCTATTGTAAGATAATAACTTTGAAGATATACCCTTGGTTCATTTTTCATAGCTTTTATAATTGTATACTCATAAAGAATACTTAATCCATTTTGATTTGCTTCTTCTTGCCTTATACCTAAAACTTCAACATCTGTATTTATCTCTCCATCAAATCCTTTTTGAAAATCTTCACTACCTAATGACTTCATGCCCTTAACATCTCCAATTTCAAAGGCGTTCATATATGTATCTGCTATACTAGATGCCACATTATTATCGAAACTTAAATTCATAACCTCTTCTTTTTGTTCTTCTGTCTCTTGTTTACTTGTATAACATCCACAGGTAAAAATCATTAAAGTAGATAAAACAAATACTATTAATTTTTTCATGAAGTATTCTCACCTCTTTCCTAACTATCTTATGTATACTATTTTTAACGCCCTTACAGAATAAATACAGTATTATCTTTTCCAAAATCAACAAATCTATGATTGATTTTATGAATAAACTAAGGTTTATTTAATATATTTATTTAAGGGGGGATGAACTTGAAAAATTTTATTAAAGTGTTTCAAATAGCTGCTGTTTTTATTGGAACAATAGTTGGTGCTGGACTAGCTTCCGGAAAAGAAATATTAACCTTTTTCACTAAATATGGCTACGTAAGTTTTTTAGGAATTTTATTAACAGGTGTATTTTACATATTTATATGTAGCATCATATCAAAGATAAGTATAGAGTATAGATTAAACTCTTATAGCGAGGCTATAAACCTTGTAAGTCCTAATATCTTAGGAAAGATTACAGGTGTTACAACAACATTTTACTTAATATCTAGTGCGTCCATAATTTTAGCTGGTAGTGGTGCACTTTTACATCAATTTTTTGGTATACCTAAAATAGTAGGTTCACTTATAATGGCTATTATTGCGTCTTTTGCACTTCTTCGTGAAACAAATGGATTAGTTGAAATAAACTCAGTTATCGTTCCATCTTTAGTTTCTGTAATAACTCTTATTATGATTTTATACTTTATGTTTTGTAAGCAAGATCTCGCACTTTCAAATATTTTATCTATTAAAGCTGTAAAGGAATCTGGTTGGCTAACATCTACAATTTTATATGCAGGTTACAATACTCTTTGTTGTTGTGGGGTTATCGTACCTTTAAGCTATGAGACAGCTGATAGAAAATCAATGACGAAAGGGATTATCTTAGGGTCATCTGTTCTAGCTATACTTTGTATTTTTATAAATATAATGCTTATGGTAAATCAACCTTATATCTATAAGTATGATATACCACTTCTTTATGTTGCTGATAGATTTGGAAAGCCTATTCAAATATTGCTACTTACTATAATTTTAGCTGAAATGTTCTCAACAGAAGTTTCAGATGTATACTCAATAAGTAAAACTTTAAATAAATCTTTTAAAGTTAGATATAAGAATGCTATATTCCTTGTTCTTTTAATTGCACTTCCTATATCACTTATAGGTTTTTCTAATCTTATATCCACACTATACCCTATCTTTGGTATGTTAAGTCTTATTTTTATAGCACAATGTTGTTATTTTTACTTCTTTAAGATGAAGAGAAAACTTTAAATTTTATAAAATAATCCACAATATAACTAATAAAATTTAAATATATTGTGGATTATTTTTATTTTACTCATTTATATATATAATAATATACTTTTGGCACCTCCTCCTCATAATCTGATACAATTGGTGGAACAAATACTTTCATTGCAAAATCTGAACTATACCTAAGCTCAGCTATTTTAGTAACTCCAACAAAAATAGCTGATATTTTATACCATGTTGCATAATCTACAACCCCAGTAACTGGTAAGCTAAAAATTTGTTGAAATATTTTCACAGAATTTTCAGTAGCACTACCATATACCCCATCCACAGCTAATTTAGGTATTAATGGGAATGAATTGGCTATAGTATTTAACTGTGATTGAATTGTTCTTACCGGACTTCCACTTGCACCTAAACTAAGTGTATACCCTGGATAAGACTCAGGGATACCAATTACTTTTGGTGCTGTTACAAGATTTATATTATCACCATAATAATAAGTTAATATCTCGTAAGGTGTATCTCCTTCATCCCCTAAATATTTAGAACCCCATTGAGATAATCCATTACATGTAACTGTAGTCCCATTACAAAATTGTGTTAAAAGAGGTTGTTTTGTATTTTGTCTTTGTATATATGTTGAAAATATTTCATTAACTATTTGTGCTATATTTTCGTATATATTTCTTCCATAACTGAAAGCCTGATCATAAGCTGTAGAATTTGTTATATCAAAGTTTTTTCCTTGCCCCCTATACCATTCTGTATATATCCTATTTAAAGTAAATGATATTATAGCATAAATATTAGCTCTTATTGTACTATCTGGCCATGTTGAATATATTTCACAAGATGCTACATTTTCTATATATTCATTATAAGGAACTGTATAATTAGGTGCTGAATTATCATTAGGGTCTCCTGCATGAACTCTTATATACTGCGGAACAACTGGCTCTGGAAGTACCACTGTTCCTTGTGGTTTTGGTAATGGCTTTTCTTCTGCTTCAGGTATTTTAGGGGGATAATTTCCCACCTGAACATTAGCTGGAATGTTTATTATAATTTCTTGCCTTGATGGTTCACTAGCTTCTTTAAAATTTATTCTTTGAAAGGCAATTCTTTCTGGATAAATCTGAATTCCTTTAACTACGACAGTATCATATCCATCCTTTTGTACCGTTATATTTACAAAACTATAAGGTATAAGACCCGGAGTATAAGAATTTTCTATTGGGGGAGTATCTAAATCTATAACTTGGGCTATCCCTGATGAATCTGTATAAATCTCTACAGTATCTCTTGTAGCATCTCCATTAACATCTGTAGGTGTTACTATAATTCTAGCTTTATTTACAGGGATATAGCTATTTTCACTAAAACATTGAACCTTTAAAGAACCTTTAGCCATATAATATTTCTCCTTAAAATTGCTTTAACTCTACATATAATAAGGTACTATAGGTATCTCATTTTCATAAGCGGATATAATTGGTGGTACAAATATTCTTTTTGACGCTTCCTCACTACCTTTTTCCCCTCTAAGTTCAGCTATTTTAGTAACTCCTACATATATATCGGATATTCTATACCACGTTGCATAATCTACAATTCCTGTAGATGGCAAGTTAAAGTTTTGTTGAAATACTTTAACTGAATCACTTGTTCCACTTCCATATATCCCGTCTACTGGGATTTTAGGAATTAACGGAAATGCCCTAGATATTGCATTTAATTGATTTTGAATTGTTCTTACTGCTTGTCCTCTAGACCCTACGGTTAAAGGAGCTCCAGGATATGAGCTAGGAATTCCTGTTACTTTTGGCGCTGTTACAAGATTTATATTATCACCATAAAAGTATGTTAATATTTCATAAGGAGTTCTACCTTGATCTCCTAAATATTTTGACCCCCATTGTGTCATCCAGTTTGGACACTGAACATTTACCCCATCGCAGTACTGAGTTAAAAGAGGTTGCTTAGCATTTTGTCTTTGTATATATGTTGAAAATATTTCATCAACAATTACCCCTATATTTTCATATATGTTTCTTCCATAACTAAAGGCATGGTCATAAGCTGTTGAATTTGTTATATCAAAATTCTTACCTTTTCCTCTATACCACTCTGTATATATTCTATTTAAAGTAAATGATATTATAGCATAAACATTAGCTCTTATTGTACTTTCAGGCCATGTTGAATATATCTCACAAGAGGCTACATTTTTTATATAATCTTTATAAGGAACTGTATAATTAGGTGCCGAATTATCATTAGGAACTCCTGCATGTACCCTTATAAATTCTGGAACAACTGGCTGTGGAAGCACTACTGTTCCTTGTGGTTTTGGAAGAGGCTTTTCTTCTGCCTCTGGAATTTTAGGAGGATAGTTTCCAACTTGAACATTGGCTGGAACATCAATAATTATTTCTTGTCTAGATAACTTATCTTCATTTCTAAAATTTATTTTTTGGTAAGCAATCCTATCTGGGTATATCTGAGCACCTCTAACTAAAACAGGAACATATCCATCCCTTTCTACTGTTATATTAGCAAAACTATAAGGAATAAGACCTGGAGTTTGAGAATTTTCAATTGGAGGTGTTTCTAAATCTATAATATCTGTTGATCCCCAGGAATCTGTATAAATTTCTATATTATTTCCTATTGCAACTCCATCTATACCAGTTGGAGTTATTATTATTTTAGCCCTATTAACAGGAATATAAGTATTTTCACTAAAACACTGAACTCTAAGTGCTCCCCTAGGCATAAACTTCTCCTTAAATATAATAATATAATTTATTGTATGAGAAATTCTATAAGATGTGATTTTTAAACATAGATTAATTTAGAGATAAATTACTGTTCAGTTTGTATTAAATTAATTGCATTATCTACACAAACAAAACCATATCCATATGCTGGAACTGGATAATTTAAATTATTTATTGGTCTCTTAGCTGACTTACATAAATAATACTTAACTCTTCCCCCATAAAGATATATATCATTTCCCTTTACTATTCCCCACTCTCCAAGAAGTGCACATATACCAGCAACTGTGGGAGCTGCCATGGATGTTCCACTTTTAGTATCAAATCCACCTCCAACTATAGTAGACAAGATATTTTCTCCTGGGGCTAGGATATCTGGTTTTCTATCTCTCCCTGGTCGACTAACTCCTCTACCTGAAAATGAGGACAATGTATTATTTGTATAATTATAACTTCCAACTGAAATAACTCCATCTACTGTAGCTGGTATACCTAAAGTGTTTAAAACATTTGGTTGTAAAAATCTAGTTTGTGGGTTTAATCCTTCTGCTATTGGTAGCCATATATCAAAATATCCACCATATTCATTTAAACTTCTTAAAATAATTGTCCACTCTCCAGGAATTAATTGATTGTCTAAACTACTTATTCTTATATCAATTTGTCCTATTCTATCAAAAGGTGATGCTCCTATATTATAAGACACAAATTTGACTCTTCCTAAAAACCTTTCATTATATCTTTGATCTAACATAATTTGCTGACTACTTATTCCTATTGGGGATATTATCTCTATAGAAAAACTATTTAATAAAGTTTTATAAAATTGAAATGATATGGCTTTTTCTTCATTTGCTATACTAAGAGGTATTCTAAGTATAGGTACTATCTCTCCTCCTACATGGTGACCAGCACTTCCCTCATTTCCAGCAGCTACTACTATTGTTATTCTCTCCACTACACTTATAACCTGTATATATTGTTCTAACAAACTTCTTCCATTATGACTTCCTTGATTAGTGCTTAAGCTTATATTCACAGTTAAGGGTTTATTTAACTCATAGCTCTTTTCTACTAAAAATCTAAGTCCTCTCATAAGTTGTGTAGACAAAGCCCTATTAAGGCTACCCTCCCTTGTTATTTTTACCATGATTATGTCACTTTTATATGCCACACCGTAATTATTAAAATCTATCTTCCCACCAGCACAAGCAATACCAGCTACATGAGTTCCATGACCTGAAAGATCTTGAACTGGCACAATACTATAAGGATCATCGGAACTTAAAGCTCTATCTATATCAGCTTTACTATATAATTTATTAGTTTCTAAATCGTAAATATATTGAATCCTCGTGCTACCATTTTCACCGTTAAATCCAGGATGTGTAAAATCAATTCCTGTATCTAAAAAACCTATAACTGTTCCTTCTCCAGATAACCCATAGATATTCCATGCAGATTGGACACAAGATGCATTATTACTTTGGTAATCAGTTGTCTCTAAAGCTTTTGGAAGTTCTACATATTGAAGTCTAACTAATTCATCTAATCTATTAAGATCAGTAATCTTTATAGATATTATTCCAAAACCATAGCCTAAATCAGTAAATGTAGCACCTATATTTTCTACATCTAGGCTAAAAGTAGCAGCTAATCCTTGGAATAATACTACAAACTCTATTACCCTTCCTTGCTCTGTGTTTATAGCATTTTTTGCTATTATATTATTTAAAATATCCTCAGGAATACTTTGTAAAAACTTTGAGATTTGCCTTGAAGACTTAACCATGAATATCTCCTAAACTATTAATTTACTCTTTATAAAATATTCTAACTATCTAAGTTGTTATACATTTTTTAAGATATTTTAAATTATAGACAAGTTATCCACAAAAGTTATCCACAATTGTGGATAACTTTTACATTTATTCATTTTTATGGTATTACTTCTTAGCTTTATTTTTGTTTAAAATAAAAAAGATTACCCTACTTAATAAGTCTTAAGTATTTATATTATCTAATAAATAACCTTAAAACTATTTTTGAAGTAATCTTTTAATCTATTATTTAAATAAGTTAGTTTTTATAATTACTTAAACATTAAATTCAATTCTATTAAGCTTTGCTATTGGCAAAACCTCTTTTATTAATGCAGTTTCTGTTTTCATAGAACCACCATTGCTTATTAATAGAACTTTAGAATTATCTAATCTTTTTATTTGTCTAATAACTCTTACTCCTTGAAATTCAACTAAGCATATAGAATTATTTTCAATCTCTTTTATAGAATGGCAAAAAGCTAAATCTCCTTGTTGAATTCTATATCCTGTCATATCATTTTTTTCTATAACAACATAGAATACTTTATCAGAAGAATGTCCCTCTATTTTATTTGAAGACATAGGAAGTTGTCTATATCCTTTATTCTTAGTTAAACTATAATCGTATATTGGAACATTCTTCAAAACATTACCAAAGGCTTGATTCCAAACTTCATTAACTTCTCCATCTGGTTTAGTTTTACTCTTAATAGGAGTTTTTCTTAAAGATTCAGCAGCCTTTTCCTTTTGTAAATCTTCATCTGTTATAACCATACTTATATCGTTTAAATCTGTATTTAAAACTTTAGATATTTTTTCTATAAGAGATTCATTTAATATTTTTCTTCCTATTTCAACTTCATTTATAAATTTTTCTGCAACACCTAATTTTTTAGCTAAAGCTTTTTGTGTTATTCCACTTTTTTCCCTAGCTCCTTTTATTCTTTCTCCAACTCTACTCATTTCTTTACCTCTATTTATTATTTTATATTTTAAAAAGGTGCTTATGGTTAGTCTTAACTACCTTAAACACCAATTTAAACAGATACTGTCCTTAAAAACTATATTCTTTCAGGTTCTGCCATGTTGTCTGCATTTTCAACTGTTACTTTAGCCATAACTTGATCTTCATAAGGTTTATCCATTCTATCAGTTTTAACAGATACTATCTTATCGACAACATCCATTCCTTCTATAACCTTACCAAAACCTGCATATTGTCTATCTAAATGTGGTGCGTTTTCAACCATTATAAAAAATTGGCTTCCAGCAGAGTCATTTACCATAGTTCTAGCCATTGATATAACCCCCCTTGTGTGTTTTAAATCGTTTTTGAAACGATTAGCTTCAAACTCACCTTTTATGCAGTACCCTGGACCACCCATTCCTGTTCCTTGTGGGTCTCCACCTTGAATCATAAATCCTGGAATTACTCTATGAAATATTACTCCATCATAAAAACCTTTTTTAACTAAACTAACAAAATTTCTAACTGTATTTGGAGCTATATCTTCATAAAGTTCTATTTTTATTTTCTCCCCAGACTTCATTTCTATTGTAACTATTGGATTCATAATATATATGCTACATATACTTATTAAAAGTATACCTTCTAAGTAGCTTCTCCTTTCATATTTATTTCCTTAATATATTAAGTATTCTTTTAATAAATTATATATTATTTTTGAAATTATTTAAAGAAATACTATTATTAAAAACAAAAAAGGATAGATTAAACCTATTATTAAACTATCCTTAAAATCTCCTATATGTTTTACTAAATCTAATTTTTTATTTTTAATACTATTATAAATTTTATAATCTTTAAAAATTTAAACTCAAAAACATTTCGACAATATCAAATCATATTTATATATTTATTAACAAAAAGCTGTTCCTCTTACTACCCTTGAATAATCAGTATAGTTTGACAAATTTTTCACTTCAATTCTATTAATTATAGAATCTCTTCCTTCTTTATTTATCATATCTGTAAATAAACAGCTTAAAAAAGTTGTTGGTATTCTATCTATTCCACTAAAATCTAATTCTATATTTTGACCTTGAATTTCATTTATATAATCTCTTAAAACTATTGCATCCTCTATATTTATAGTGTTTCCTAACATTTCTCTTACATTTATATTCATAATTATTTCCTCCTTAAATTAATTAAGTTGATTTTATATTTTAAATTTTCTGATAATTCTTTCTACAACATTATATTATCATTTAATTTTATAATTGTCAATATTTTAACAACATTTTTAAATAATTTAAGCTATCTTATAAGTAATATACCCAGATAGCTTAAATTTTATTATTTTTTTAATAATGTTTTACAAAGTTCTATTATTCTTTCATCTCCTGATGAATTAAATATTTTAATATAACCATTGTTTTTTTGATCATTTACTAGGTTAAACTCTTCTAATTTTCTGTTTAACTCTTTTACAGTTCCACAACTCCCATCTATTATATCTACATTTTGCCCTACTATTTTTTGTATAACTTCTTTAACAAAAGGATAATGTGTACACCCTAATACTATTGTAGATATCTCACTTTGTAAATAAGGTTTTAATATATCTCTTAAGAATTCTACAATCTCATTACCATCTAACACACCATTTTCAATAAATTCAACTAATCCTGGTGCTGGAAGCTTAATTATTTCTTTTTCCTTATCATATTTCCCCATAAGATTATTAAATTTTTTTTCAGAAAGAGTCATAGGTGTTGCCATTATTATTATTTTACCATTCTTTTTTGATTCTACAGCAGGCTTTATAGCTGGCTCTATACCTATTATAGGCATATCATATGTTTCTCTTAATTCTTTTATAGCCGCTGATGTGGCTGTATTACAAGCAATAACAACAGCCTTAACCCCTTGCGCTATAAAAAACTTCATAGCATTAAAAGTTAATTTTCTTACTTCATCAACATTTTTAACACCATAAGGAGCATTTTTCGAATCTCCAAAATATATGTAATTTTCAGTTGGCAAAAATTCTACTGCTCTTTTCATGACGCTTATGCCACCTACTCCTGAATCAAAAAAACCTATAGGACTATTTTTATCAATTGTATTATACATTTTTTATTATCACTCCTACACTCCATTATAAATACTAAAATTATTTTATACCTTTATGATAAATAAATCCATAACTTAATTTAATCTAATATCTTATTATTTCTCATATAACTTTAATTTCATAAATTTTTTTATATTTTAAATATAATATTTAGCCCATTATTAAGTAATCTATCTCCTTGGTTATAAAATTATATCTTAAACTTAATTATAGAAAAATACCTATATTCCTTTAAAAATTAGATTAATCTCTAAAGAAATATAGGTATTTAAAGAAAAAGCATTATAATTATTAAAAATAGTTTATACCCTTTTTACTAATCTTCCATATTACAACTAATATTTTTATGATGTTTATGGCATTTATGTACTTTTAAACAAACAATTGTTCCTACAACCATCATTCCTACTGCACAGTCTAAAAGAATTGCATTTTTTAATTTTCTATCCTCTTTTATTAATTGAGCAACAGCTTTTTTTAATTCACAATCTTTCTTGCTAACCTTATCAAACTTATTAAACTTTTCAAGTATTTCTAACATTACTACCACTCCTTTTCTAAATTATATCAAATCCTTTTCATTGCCACAAACTTCACATTTATTGTTTCCTGTTCATATACCTTAAATACTGCTTAATTGTTAGCTTTTTTTCTACAATTAATAGAAATATAGAATTTATTTCTATTAAAAACAATCTACAGGAAAATAATTCTAATCCTGTAGATTGTTTTTATTATAATTACATTTCAACTAAGTTGAATACTTCTAAGTTTTTATTTTCTATTTTGTTCTTTTTAACATCTACTAATGCTTTTAATGTATCTAATGAAGTTATAACTCCTATATTTCTTTCAACAGCTGCTCTTCTCATAAGGAAGCCATCTCTCTTTGAATCATTTGCTTTAGTTGGAGTATTTACAACTAAATCTATTTGTTTGTTCTTTATTAAATCCATTAGATTTGGAGATTCTTCACCTATTCTAGCAATTTCTCTTGCATCAATTCCAGCTTCTCTTAAGAATCTAGTTGTGCCTTCAGTTGCTACAAAGTTAAATCCTAATTTATCTAAATCCTTAGCTATTTCTAAAAATTCCTTTTTATCATGGTTGTTTACAGTTGCAAGAATTGTCTTGCTTCCATTTCCAATGTACATTGATGCTCCTAAGAATCCTTTATATAAAGCTTCTTCTAAGTTTCTACCTACACCTAAAACTTCTCCTGTTGACTTCATTTCAGGTCCTAAGCTTACCTCAACGTTTGGAAGCTTTTGAGTTGAGAATACTGGAACTTTAACAGAAACTAGTTCTGGTTCTTTAAATACTCCTGTACCATAACCTAAATCTTTTAATTTTTCTCCAAGCATTACTCTTGTTGCTATATCTACTATTGGAACTGTACTTACCTTTGATATATATGGAACTGTTCTAGATGCTCTTGGGTTAACTTCTATAACATAAAGATTATCTTCAAATTCAATAAATTGAATATTTATCATTCCTCTTATTCCAATTTCTAAAGCAAGTTTTGTAGTGTATTCTAATACATCTTTTCTTATTTTATCACTTAAATGTTGTGGAGGATACATAGTTATACTATCTCCTGAGTGAACACCAGCTCTTTCTAAATGCTCCATTATTCCTGGGATTAAAACATCTTCCCCATCTGATATAGCATCTACTTCTATCTCTCTACCCATTAGATATTTATCTACAAGGATTGGATTTTTACTGTCTTTTTCAAAAGCGTTCTTTAAGTAGAATGTAAGCTCATCTTCGTCATGAGTTATTTCCATTCCTTGACCACCAAGTACAAAAGAAGGTCTAACAAGTACTGGGAACCCAAGTCTTCTTGCTTCTTGTAACCCATCTTCAATATTCCATACACCTTTTCCTTTTGGTCTTGCAATATCTAGCTTTTCTAATAAAGCGTCAAATTGTTCTCTATCTTCTGCTAAATCTATTTGGTCAGAAGTTGTTCCTAAAGTTACTATATTCTTTTCTTTTAGGAATTTAGCAAGTTTAATTGCTGTTTGACCACCAAATTGTAAGATGACTCCATCTGGTTTTTCTTTATCTAATATATTTAAAACATCTTCTTCTGTTAATGGTTCAAAATATAATTTATCAGATATACTAAAGTCTGTACTTACTGTTTCTGGGTTATTGTTTATAACTATTGTTTCTATTCCAAGTTTTTTAAGGGCCATTACACAGTGAACTGAAGAATAATCAAATTCAATACCCTGACCTATTCTAATTGGGCCAGAACCTAAGATTGCAACTTTCTTTCTGTCTGAAACTTCAACTTCATCATATTCTTCATATGTTGAATAGTAGTATGGTGATAATGCTTCAAACTCTCCACCACAAGTATCAACCATTTTGTATGAAGGTTTAATATTCCAAATCATTCTTAATCTATAGATTTCCTCTGGTGTTACTCTAAGCATATCAGCAATTGCTTTATCTGAGAATCCTCTTCTCTTTAATTTATAAAGCCATCCCTTATTCATGTTATCTATGCTAGATTTTTTTAGCTTTTGCTCTTCATCAACAAGCCATCTAAATTTTTCTAAGAAGAATATATCTATTCCTGTTATCTTAGAAACCATGTCTATTCTGTAGCCTCTTCTTAACATTTCAGTTAAAGCAAATATTCTCTCATCATCTGGAGTTATAACTCTTTCTCTTAATTCGTACATAGAAAGCTCTTGGAATTTCTTATGCTCTAGAGAATATCTTCCTATTTCTAAAGATCTAATTCCTTTTAAGAAAGCTGATTCAAAGTTGCTTCCTATAGCCATTATTTCTCCAGTTGCCATCATTTTTGTTCCAAGGGCTCTATCTGCACTTTGGAATTTATCAAATGGCCATTTTGGAATTTTTACAACTACATAGTCAAGAGATGGTTCAAAACATGCATATGTTTTTTGAGTTACTGCATTTTTTATCTCATCTAATCCGTATCCTAAAGCTATCTTTGCAGCAACCTTTGCTATTGGATATCCTGTTGCTTTTGAAGCTAAGGCTGATGATCTTGAAACTCTAGGATTTATTTCTATAACAGCATATTCAAAGGAATGTGGATTTAAAGAGAATTGAACATTACATCCACCCTCAATTCCAACTGCATCTATTATTGCTAAAGATGCATCTCTTAGCATTTGATATTCTTTATCTGATAAAGTTTGGCTAGGTGCAACAACTATTGAATCTCCAGTATGTATTCCAACTGGGTCTATGTTTTCCATGTTACAAACAGTTATGCAGTTTCCTTTAGAATCTCTCATAACTTCGTACTCTATTTCTTTCCAACCTTTAACACTTCTTTCAAGTAAAACTTGACCTATAGTGCTTAATTGTAATCCTGAGCTTAATATTTCTCTAAGTTCTGGTTCATTGCTAGCTATTCCACCACCAGTTCCTCCAAGGGTATATGCTGGTCTTACTATAACTGGGTAACCTATTTCTTTAGCAAATTCAATACCTGCTTCTAAATCAGTTATGATTTCACTTTTTATAACTGGTTGGTTTATTCTGTTCATCATGTTTCTAAATAGTTCTCTATCTTCACCTTCTTTAATTGAAGATATTGATGTACCTATTACTTTAACATTATATTTATCTAAAATTCCTGCATCACTTAAATCTACAGCAAGGTTTAGTCCTGTTTGACCACCCATTCCTGCTAAAAGTGAATCTGGTCTTTCTTTTGCTATTACTTTTTCTAAGAATTCTAAAGTTAAAGGCTCTAAATAAACTTTATCTGCAACTTCTCTATCAGTCATTATAGTTGCTGGATTTGAGTTTACAAGTACAACTTCAACTCCTTCTTCTTTTAAAGCTTGGCACGCTTGTGTTCCCGAATAGTCAAATTCCGCTGCTTGACCTATTATAATTGGGCCTGAACCTATTACTAAAACTTTTTTTATATCTTTATTTAATGGCATAATATTCTTTCCTCCTATAGTGCATATTTCATAAATTCATCAAATATATACTCACTGTCTTTTGGACCTGGGCAAGCTTCTGGATGGAATTGAACAGAAAATATTGGCATAGTTTTGTGTCTCATTCCTTCTACTGTATCATCATTCATGCTTACGTGAGTTACTTCAAATCCTTCTGGCATTTTAGCTATATAATATCCGTGGTTTTGTGATGTTATGTGCACTCTATCAGTTAAAAGATTTTTTACAGGGTGATTGCATCCTCTGTGACCAAATTTTAATTTTTCAGTTTTTCCATTAAAAGCTAATGCTAATAATTGATGTCCTAAACAGATTCCTACCATTGGTTTTTCCTTAGCTATTTTTCTTATTTCTTCAATAGCATATCCCATATCTTCTGGATCTCCAGGGCCATTTGATAAAAATACTAAATCAGGATTAACATTTAAAACTTCTTCAGCTTTAACATCGTGTGGAAATACTGTTACCTTACAATCTCTTTTAACAAAATTTCTTACTATGTTTTCTTTCATCCCAAAGTCAATCATAGCAACATGTTTTCCTGTGCCATTTAGTTCATATATTTCTTTAGTTGAAACTTTTGAAACTGCATCTTTATTAGAAAAAGCATTTAGTTTTTGGTTTATTTCTTCCTCTGAATGCTCATCTAAAGCTATTATGCCCTTCATTGTACCATTATTTCTTAATATTTTTGTAAGAGCTCTTGTATCTATTCCATCTAAACCTAAAATCTTGTTTTGATTTAAATAAGTTTCAAGTTCTAATTCGCATCTAAAGTTATTTGGATATTGACATTTTTCCCTTACTATAAATCCTCTAACCTTTGGTTTATCAGACTCAACATCCTCTAGGTTTATCCCGTAGTTTCCTATTAGGGGATATGTCATAGTAACTATTTGTCCATAATATGATGGGTCTGTTAATACCTCTTGATATCCTGTCATTCCTGTATTAAAAACAACTTCACCAACACATTCTTTTAAATATCCAAATGCTTTACCTTCAAATACAGTACCATTTTCTAATATAAGCTTTGCTTTCATAAAACTGCCTCCTTTAAATATTTATAAAACACACTTTATAAGGAATTTAAGTATTATCTATTTAAAAAAAGGAAAAGGTAACAGGGAGATTAAAATATTTCTTTTTTTAATCCCCTGTTACCTATATATATTTTCAATTATTATAAAATTCAAAGTTATTATGTTTTGTAATAGATTTTGTCCACTTTTACTTATCATAATTATACCTCTTTCTGGCCTCACGGGACCAATTTAAAGTGTATTGTTTATAAATTCTTATTAAACATATTTTAGTCTAATTATTTTAAATCGTCAATAAAATTATTTATTTAACAAAAATTTATATCTGTATTTTTTGTATAGTTTTTCTATAAAAATAAGTTAAGGTGCTAGAAAATCTCTAACACCTTAACTTAATTTCAACCTATACCTTTGTCCTATTGAATATTTACTTTAACATTATGATATATATATAATATTTTGTCAACATTATTAATTATAAACAAAATATTATTAAGCAAATCATAAAATTTTAATTACTACATATTCTTATAATATAATATTATTTAGGAGTTTTTTATGGAAATTATTTACCCTGATGAATTTATAGAATTTATTAATGAAAATAAAGACATAGATTCCCCAACGGAAATTAATCTCTCTGATGAAATATATGACTACAATCCTAGAGATGATTATGATGCTCCAACTGAAGACTACTATGATGATTATGATGAATCTTATAATTATATGGATGATTACGATTATACTAACTATGATTATTTTAACAATTATGATTACAGAAGCCCTAAAGATCCCTCTTCTAAAAAAGATTCATTAATTAAAAACCAGTTAGTTAAAGTAAACATACCTTATATAGATGTAAGGAAACTTAGACCTCCATTTCCACCTTTTACTCCATGGCAAGGACCTTGGTGGCCTTGGAATTGGCCTTGGTCTAGTCATTATCCTTGGAATTACCCTTGGTCTATGCATAAGAAAGATTGTTGTGATAGTCATGGACACTGTCACTGTGGTCCAAAACATCCTAGAGAGGATTATGATGATAAACAACAAAGAACATACAATGATGATAGCTGTAACTATAATTCTGACTATGATGTTGATTATGAAGATATAGATCTTTATAATGACGTATCAAATGATATAAGAACAATGATGCAGCCTGGTGGTGGACAACACTCAGATTTTAAACCTCCTACTGCTCCTCCACCAGCTAAAATTCCCTCCAAAAATGAACAAGATGTTATGATGTTAAGTCATGATAGCCCAAGTTCTAGTTGGGCTACTTATGGCCCATGTCATGGAGGTTCTGGTGGTCCAGGTCATGGCAAATATATATCCCCAGGATATTTAAGAAGATGTATGTTTAGATTAATTTATGTATGGGAAATAAATGGAAGGGGATATTGGGCCTATTTAACTAGAGTTGATAGAAACTCTGTATTTGGTTGGAGATGGATTAACCGCAGATGGGCCCCATTTAGACAAAATATAAGGAGAATTGATTCTATCTTATGTAATACTCGCTAAGATAATTTTCTAAGTATAATATTAAAAGCTATATCAAAATAAAACTTACAATAACTTATAGTTTATTGTAATAAATATGTTGATATAGCTTTTTACTTTTTTATTTATCCTTATATTTTTTTAGGTTTAATCTTAAACTGTTATATTTTTTAGTTGAATCTTTTATATTTTCGTAATCTGAATCTTTTCCATAAGTGTCTATCTCTTTACTATTTTTCATATCATGATTTAAACTTCCTGGCCCATTCATACAACCTCCTGTACAAATCATGCCTTCTAAAAAGTTACATTGTAGTCTCTTAAATTTAGCTTGTGTAAGCTTAGCGTCACATTCCTTTATACCATTAGCTGATTGTGGCTTAAAATAAACATCCTTTCCATATTCACTAACTACATGTTTTATAGCTTCCAAAACTCCTCCTGACCTTGCAAACATTCTTCCATAAAGGGAACCATTTTCACTTACACCCTCTACACATGTATCTATTAATATATTTTTAGAATCAAGCATTGCTAAAAGCTCTTCAAAAGTCATTGCATAATCTACATCACCTTTTATCTCTTCTCTTAAAATCTCCATCTTTTTAGCCATACAAGGCCCTATAAATACTACCTTTATATCTTTATTATTATTTTTTATAAGCCTTGCAATAGCTATCATCGGAGATACTGTATTTGATATATTTCCTTTAAGAGTTGGATATTTTTTTTCAATAAATGAAACAAAGGATGGACAACAACTTGATGTTAAAAATGATTCTTCCCCATAATTTGCAAAATCATTAAATTCATGAAGAGCCACTAAATCTGCTCCTAAAGCCACTTCTAATACATCATCAAATCCTAATGTCTTAATTGCTGTTATAACCTTATTTATATTATTTCCTTTAAATTGTGATGCAATGGCTGGGGCAATAATTGCATAAACCTTTTTTGAATTATCTTTTATAAGGTTTATTACATCAACTATAGAAGATTTATCCATTATAGCTCCAAAAGGACAATTAACAACACATGCTCCACATTGAATACATTTATCATTATCTATTACAGCCTTTTTACTCTCAGTATTATATGATAATGCTTTAGGATAACAGGCTTTCATACAAGGTCTCTTAACCTCTGCTATAGCATCATAGGGGCATGCCTCTTTACACTTTCCACACTCTTTGCACTTTGAATAATCTATTTTTGATTTTTTACTGTCAAAACTTATTGCTCCAAACCTACAACTTTCATGGCACTTTTTAGCTAAACATCCCCTACATGCATCTGTAACTATAAATCTATTTATAGAACACTCATCACATGCTATATCTATAACCTCAATAATGTTATCATTAGTTTTATCACCACCTAATGCTAGTTTTATTCTCTCATCTACAATTGCTCTTTCTTTATAGATACAACATCTAACATTTGGCTTTAAATCCTCAATAACTTCTTTTGCTATATTTAAAATATTATCATTTAAAGTATCATTAAATGCATTTTCAGAAATTCTTTTTAAAACTTCATATTTTAACATTTGAACTAATGTATCAAATTTTATATGTCTTTTATTAGCATCTTTCACCATAAATAAAATACCCCCAAAAATCCAATCTAATATATTTAAACCTAGTAATCTTAAGCTATATAAAACTATTATTCTAAATTAAATAAATATATGATTGAACTTTTAGGGATACTACATATGATAAAAATTATTATAAAATTTTATTATCTAAAAATTAAATTCTCCACTTTTTCCACCAGTTTTCTTTAAAAGATGGATATCTCCTATAACCATTCTTTTATCTACTGCTTTACACATATCATAAATGGTAAGAGCTGCTACACTTACAGCAGTTAAAGCCTCCATTTCAACACCTGTTTTTTCAAAAACTTTCACTGTTGCTGTTATATTTATCTCTAAGTTTTCCTCATCTATATCAAAAGTTACTCCGCTTCCTGTAAGCATAAGTGGATGGCACATAGGAATTAAGCTTGATGTTTGTTTAGATGCCATTATACCTGCAACCCTTGCAACACCTAGAACATCACCTTTTCCTATTTTACCTGCTAGAATTAAATCTAAAGTTTCTTTACTAACCTTTATTTTTCCAACAGCTACTGCAACTCTTTCTGTTTTTTGTTTTTCAGTAACATCTACCATAATAGCATTTCCTTTGCTATCAAAGTGAGTGAATTCATTTGCCATAATTATTACACCTTCTTATTAATTTAACTATCTTTTATCACAATGCTCACTTTAGATAAGAAAAAACAATATTTTAATAAACAATTAATGTTTTCTTTTATCTTCAAAATAAAATCTCTATGTAGAGTTTCTATATTTAAGTTCATGAATTTTAAAAATTTAACTAAACTTTATTTCTATTTACCAAATGAACAGTGTGGGAAAGTACAAACTTTACAATCTAAACAAAGTCCACCATGTCCAAGTTTTGCAATATCTTCAAAAGTAACTTTTTCATTTGCTAAAACTCTTGGTAAAACTAAATCAAATACTGTTCTCTTAGAATACATTACACATCCTGGAAGTCCTAATATAGGAACATCTCTGTTATACGCAACTAAAAGCATAGCACCTGGTAAAACTGGTGAACCATAAGTTACAAGTTCAGCTCCTGTTTCCTTAATTGCAGTTGGAGTCATATCATCTGGGTCTACTGACATACCACCTGTACACATTACAAGTTCTGCTCCATCATTTAAAGCATCTTTTATAGCTTCTGTTATTTTTTCCTTATCGTCTGGTAAGATTACTTGTCTTACAAGTTCACAATTATATTCTTTAAGCTTTCTCTTTACAGCAGGCCCAAAGGCATCTTCTATTCTTCCTGAATAAACTTCGCTTCCTGTTGTTATCATATAAGCTTTTTTAGGATATATTTTTTTAACTTCCATTATTTTATTTGGTATAAGGTCTTCTGCTCTTTTTATTTTCTCTTCTTCTATAACTAATGGAATTATTCTTGTAGCTCCTATTTTTTCACCTTTTCTAACTGGTGTATTATTATGTATTGTAGCAACAATCATTTCCCCTAAAGAATTAAGCTTTAAAAGTTCTTCTTCATTTACCTTTAATAGACCATCTTCCTTTGCAAAGAAATCTATTTTACCTTCTTTTATTTCTTTACTAAATTCTATTCCATCTCCACAAACTATATCTCTAAGTCTTTCTGCAGCTTCATTTTCGTGAAGTATTCCTTCTTTATACTCCCAAACATAAATATGCTCTTTGCCACAGCTTAGTAGCTTTTCAATATCCTCTTCTTGAATTATATGTCCTTTTTGAAATGCTCTACCTTTAAACTTTCCTGGTATAATTTGAGTTATATCATGGCATAAAACCATTCCTACTGCATCTCGTACATTTACTTTCTTCATATTAATCCACTTCCCTATTTTATGTATTTAAAAAATCATTTATAATATTAGATAATTCTAAAAACTATTTTTATGTTTTAACAGTGAATTATCTAATATTATTATATCATCTCTATTATTTTCTTGCGCAATCTTTTGCTGTCTCATTTAGTATATCAATACCATGTTTTAAATCTTCTAGAACAAATTCTAATGCTTCCTCACAAGCCTTTGGACTTCCTGGAAGATTTACTATTAATGTTTTATTTCTAATTCCAGATATTGCTCTAGATAACATAGCTCTTTTTGTTATTTGTAAACTATACATTCTTATAGCATCAGCTATTCCTTGTGCTTCCTTATGAAGTATTTCTTTTGTTGCCTCTGGAGTTACATCTCTTGGAGAAAATCCAGTTCCCCCTGTGCTTAAAACCAAATTAACCTTTAAATCATCACTCATTTTTATAAAAGCTTTCTTTAGCATTTCTTTATCATCTGGAACTAAAATATATTCTTGAACCTTAAAGCCTCTAGATTCAACATATCTTTTAATAACCTCTCCACTTTTATCCTCTCTTTTTCCTGCGTATCCTGAATCACTACTTGTTATTATACCTACTGTATACATATTTTCTACCTCCTAAATAATCTTAATTAACACTCATCTATTTTTTAACTTTTCTAAAATCAAAACCTTATATAAAAAAACTATAGTTTTACCTCTTCTACAACATCTGCTAAAGTCTTATAATCATTAATATTTACTTCTAAAACTCCATCTAGATTCATCTTTATATCAGTTGCTACTGCAATTAATTTTTCTTTTGGCGTTATAATTTCTTTGCTAACGTCATTTCTAAAAACTTCAATCTTTTTATAATCACTCTTTTTATAACCTTCAACTATTACAAAGTCATAATCATAAACCATCTCTATTAATTCTTCTAATGAAATCTCTTTTTTAAGTTCTTTTATCATAGCCATTTTACTTTTAGAAGATATAAGTACTGCCTCAGCACCAGCCTTTCTATGGCGCCATGTATCTTTTCCTTCTTTATCTATCTCAAAATCATGAGCATCATGCTTTATTGTAGCTACACTATGGCCTCTAAATCTTAGTTCCTTTATTAGCCCTTCAATTAAAGTAGTTTTACCAACATTAGATTTACAAGCTATTATATTTATAACTTTTGCCATAACACCTTATACCTCTTCTTTTTTAATATTCTCATATTCTTCTTTAGTATTTACATTTATAAATGACTTATCATCACTTATTTTTATATACTTAACATTTATAAGCTTTAAAAGATTTCTTATTTTAAAATCATCATTATCTATTAATTCTTCTATGATATGTATTATCTTCTTATCATATACAGCTACTAAAGGCTCAATTTTCTCATTAACAATAGGAACTAAAGCATCTTCATCAAAACTTTCCCTTGTTAAAATATCTATAATATTTTTATTTATAAATGGCATATCTGCTGCAACGAACAAACATTTATTATATTTGCACTTTTTAAGACAAGAATAAATTCCACCCATAGGTCCAATATCTTTAACTTCATCCTTTACTAAAGTTACCCTTGGTGTTAAATACTTATAATCATCTAGATTATTACAGGAAACTATTATATCATTATAATCCTTTAAGGCTTCCATTATTATGTCTATAAATTTTTTATCATTTAATTTCAAAAAAGCTTTAGTTTTATATCCCATTCTAGAATTTTTTCCACCAGATAATATAACAGCACTTTTTCCTATTTCCATAAAAACTCTCCTATATTAAGATAACCTCAACTAAATCTCCACTCTTAAGAGATGCGTTTGGTTTAATCTCAAGTATTGCATTACTATTTAACATAGTATGAATTTGCCCTGGACTTTGATAGGCATGTTCTATATAAACTTGATTCTCTTGCTTTTGCTCAAGCTTTACTCTTAAAAATCTTCTTTTCTTTGAAACCTTAGTAAACTCATCTTGAACAATTGCTTTTATATGTTTTAGATTCACTCTTTCACAATTTAACATCTTACTTAAAATTGGTCTTACTGTTAACTCAAAAGTTGTTGCTGCTGCAACTGGAGTTCCTGAAAGTCCTATAAGTAATTTACCATTTTTTATAGCTCCAAACATAGGTGAACCTGGTTTTATATCTATCTTCCAAAATAATATTTCATACCCTGCATTTTTTGCACTTTCCTTAACTAAATCTTTTTCCCCAACAGAAACACCGCCTGTTGTAATTAGCATATCACATTTATCATATGCCTCTTCCATAGCCTTTGTTATACCTTGTGCATCATCCTTTGCTAAATTAAATATCATAGGTTTTACTCCAAGTTCCATAAGTCTTGAGTATAGAAAATACCCATTACTATTAAATATTTTTCCTGGTTTTAAAATTGTTCCTGGACTTTGGATTTCGTCTCCCGTTGTTATTATTCCAACCTTAACTTTTTTATAAACCTTAATTTTATCAAAACCAAGAGATGCTAAAGCCATTACCCTTGCTGAGTTTAACCCTTGACCTGCTTCTAAAATCTTTGTTCCTTTTTTAAAATCTTCTCCCTCACAACAAAAATTATCATAAGGTTTATGACTTACAAAAATCTTAACAAAGTCTCCCTCTCTTTGTGTATCCTCTTGCTTTACAACACAATTAGCTCCTCTTGGAATAGGTGCCCCAGTCATTATTCTTATAGCAGTTTTACTTGTAACCTCCTTTTTAGAAACATATCCTGCATATATTTTATCTATAACTTTAAATGTAACAGGATTTTCTTTAGACGCTTTTTCTAAATCCTCTCCCATAACAGCATATCCATCTAAAGGTGATTTACTAAAAGGAGGATTATTAAAAGGTGCATATACATCCTCTGCTAACACCCTATTATGACTTTCACAAATATTTATAAGTTCCGTATCCACTTCCCTTGTATTATCTAACAAACACTTCTGTGCCTCTTCTAAAGATACCATAAACTTTTACGCCTTCTTTCTTTTAAACTTCTGATACCAACTATTTTTAACACCTAACTTAGAATGTTAAAATTGGTTGATATCAGATACATCTATAATAAAGCATTAAGTCAATAAATAAATTATTTTAATATTACAAAAATAATAATAAGCCATTTTTTCTATGTTTATATTAAAAACAAAAAATGACTTATTATTAATGCTTATTATTTACATAATTTATTTTATCTATGTAATTTATAATTCTAATATTCTTCTAATTTTATAGCGTCCATTGGGCATCTTAGAACACAATTTGGTGTTTTTTCTTTAGTATCTTTACATCCATCACATTTCATAATCTCAAATGCATCAACTACATTAGTTTTTAAAACACCATATGGACACGCCATTATGCACATATAACAATTAACACATTTTTCTCTATCATAAGCTGCTATTTTACATTCTTTATCAATATGCATAGCACCTGTTTGGCATACATATACGCACTCTGGGTTTTTACAATGCTTACAAAATATTGGATCGTATTTTCCTTTTCTATCTAATACTATTCTACTTCTTGAATCAACACTACTATGTGAAACCATACACGCTGAAGTACATGTTAGACATCCAACGCATTTCTCTCTATATATTTTTATTCTTTTCATACTCATTGGCACCTTCATTTTATCTATGGTTACTTAATTTATTTCATTTTGGTTAATTTTAAAAATTTTTTAAAATAAATTGATTTTAGATAAACCCTAAAAGTATATCTAAAATCAACGTCCCTGTACTATATATTAATCACATTTTGTTTTATACTTTACATGTAAAAGTTCATGGGCTGTTTCACCACCTGGTTGTCCCATATAAACTCTATACATTCTCATTAAAGCCTCATTTTTATGAGATTTTCTATAGGTTAATTTTTTATCTTGATTATATAAAACATCTGCTCTAAGTTTTTTATGATTAACTTTTTGTCTCTTATGGCTACTTACTATTGGTTGTCCACCACCATTTACACATCCACCAGGACAAGCCATAACTTCTATAAAGTGATATTGTTTTTTATCTAATAGCCCGCTGTTATAAAACTCAACAAAGTTTTTAGCACCGTTTATTACTGCTATATTATAGTCTTTTCCGCCTATTGATATAATAGCTTCTTTTATATTTTCAAGCCCTCTAACTTCTTCATAATCAACTTCTTCAAAAGACTTACCTTCTACTAAATCTTTAATAGATCTAAGAGCAGCTTCCATAACACCACCTGTTGCACCAAAAAGCACACCAGCTCCTGTGTATTCTCCCATAGCTCTATCAACTTCACTTTCTTCAATCTTATAGATATCCATACCACATTCTTTTATTAGCTTAGCAAGTTCTCTAGTTGTTAATGAAGCATCTATATTTTTTATTCCTCTGTTTATCATTTCTTCTCTATCTATTTCAAACTTTTTAGCTGTACATGGCATTACTGTAACAGTAAATATATCTTCAGCATTTAAATCTTCAATAGCTGGATAGTATGTTTTAGTAGCTGCACCAAACATTTGTTGTGGAGATTTTGCACTAGACAAGTTATCTAGTAACTCTGGGAAATAGTTTTCTGTTAACCTTATCCATGCAGGACAACATGAAGTATACATAGGAAATGGTCCATTGTTTTTTATTCTTTCAATGAATTCTGTTCCTTCTTCAATAATTGTCATATCTGCCCCAAAGTTTATATCAAATATCTTTTTAAATCCAAGCTTTCTTAACGCTGTATATATTTTTTTAGTAACATCAGTACCATAACCCATCTTAAACTCCTCACCTAAAGCAGTTCTAACAGATGGTGCTATAGCAACTATAACATGTTTTTTATCATCTTTTAATGCTTCCTTAACTCTATCCAAATGAGTCTTTTCATACAATGCACCTACTGGGCATGTAGCCACGCATTGTCCACATAAAATACATTTAGTGTCATCAAAGGAACGATCTAGGTTTTGGAATCTTATAGCTTCTGTTCCACTTTTATCCCTACAAGTTGATACACATCTTCCACATTCTATACATTTTGATTTATCATAAACTATTGATTTACTTCTAGTATCAGGTTCAACATCTGAACATTCTAAATACTCAAACTTTTTAGCATTATTCTTTATTATAATATCAAAAAATTCACAGGTACCTTTTCTTATGCATGTACCACAATTAAAATTATGGTGATTTAAAAGTTCTGAAATTCTATCCCTCACCGCATTTTGAACCTTATTAGTATTTACTTTTATTCTCATACCATCTTCAACTAATGTTGAACAAGCTCTTACAAGTTCTCCTGTGTCTGCCATTTCAACCAAGCATACACCACAGTGAGACATGTTTTGACATTCTTCAAGATAGCATAAAGTTTGTATGTTTATATTATTCCTTTTTGCAACTTGAAGTATGCTATCGTCATCATTAGCTATATAGCTATGATTATTTATAAAAATAGTTTTCATTTTAATACCTCCACAACAAATAACGTTTAACTTTTACTTTTTTAACTACTTTTTCAAATTATGTAATAATAATTATTATATAATTCCTATTTTTAATTTAAATTTCATTTAAATGCTATTATACACTAAAAATTGTATAAATGCAGTGCCTAAGCTTTTGTTATTAATAATTTTTATGATTAAGTATTTTAACATATATATTTAAAATGATATTTAACATGTAAAACACCTATAATGCCTATATTATGCCTAATTATTCTTAACAAATTAAAATTTTAAATGAATATTTATATTTACATTAAAAATCTTAATTTAATAGTTATAATCTGTAGAGATTTTTGTAGTAAACTTATATAAAGGAGGATTATTTTATGAATGAGAATATTTCTAATGAAGCAAATTTTTTTGCTAACTTACCAATAGGTCTTATGGGTGCAGCTCTTGGATTGGTAATTTTAGCTAATTGCTATGCTAGTATAGGCTTAAAATCTGTTCAATTTGTTCTAATGAATCTTGGAGCTTTTTTAATTATTCTAGGCTTTTTAAAACTTATAACTTTTCCTAAAAGGATTTGGGCAGAAGTTAAAAGACCTGAATTATATAGTACATATATAGCTTTTCCTATGACTATTATGACAGTTGGCAAATTCTATTCAAAATATAATGTTTTAGTTAGCCAAATTCTATGGTACATAGGTGCTGGTTTAGATCTTTTTATAGCTTTAACTTTTATTTATATGTATGTCATAAGAAAACCAAAGCTTGAAAATATATCACCTAGTTGGTTTCTTTTATTAGTTGGAAGTGTAGTAATTCCTGCATCTAACTTTATTCCAGTACTAACACCTTATACAAGGATAATATGGCTATGTTGCTTTATAGCTTACATAATAATTGTGCCTATAGTTATATATAGATGTTTAAAGTTTTCTCTACCTAAAGCTATTTATCCCTACTATGGTATAACTGCAGCCCCTGCTAGCTTACTTGTAGTTGGATACTTAACTATTAATAAGCCTAATGTACAATTTTTATCATGTATGGTTTTAGTTGCAATTACCATGACTTTATTTACATATATTAAATTACCTAAAGTAGTAGCTCATGGCTTTAGACCTTCCTTTGCTGGATATACCTTTGGTCTTGCTATATCATGTCTTTGTCTATTTAAGGCTTCTGCTTATTACACTAAGATAGATTATAGTCAAGTTGCACTTATTTTAAGATCTTTAGGATATTTAGAACTTTTAATAGCTTCTATTGGCATATTTGCAATAACTATTATGTTGATTATGCATCCATTTAAATCTAGTTCTAATCAAACAAGTTAATTAGTCATATATATCATAGTATTTATTTTATTAATACTTAATATATAAAATATAGCATTTTAAAATTTAAAAATGCTATTTTTTATATGCCTAAAAAATTATTTATTTAATTTTTTATAGTGTATTTCCTTCTTTCCTTTTAAAAACTAATAATAATTTATATATTTTTAATATCTTTACATAAAAAAAAGTTTAAAATAAATATATAAATTATAAAATTAAAGGGGAGAATTTTCATGGCAAATATTTTATTGGTTAATCAATTTGACCTTAAATCCATAAACCTACGTTTTTCTATAGGTGTTTTAAGTTTAGTTACTGAACTTAGAAAGAAAAACTATGACTGCGATATAATTGATTTAAACTATTCCAGAATAATAGGAGATTTTCATATTAAAAATAATGAAAGTGATTTTAAAACAATAGGTAATTACTTACTGAGTAAAAATCCTAAAGTTATTGGCTTTAGCTGTATGTGTAATAATTATCACTTTGCCCTTAAAGTTTCTAAATATATAAAAGAGATTAATAAAAATATAAAAACTTTTCTAGGTGGACCTCAAAGTTCTTTAACTGCTAAAGATACTTTAAAAGCTTTTAAGTTTATAGATTTAATTGCTATAGGCGAAAGCGAGAAAAATATTAGTGAAATAATTGATTTTTTATTAGGAAATAGAATTTCACCTAAAAACATAAAAGGTATTGCATATAGAGAAAATGGACAAGTTATTATAAATGAAAGAGCAGAAGTTGTAATGGATTTAAATAGCTTACCTTTTTTAAATTATGATTTAATCAATTATTTTGATAAAATTGATGTAGTTGATATTGAGACTAGTAGGGGCTGTCCTTTTGCGTGCACCTATTGCTCTAATCAGACATTTTGGAAAACAAATGCTAGAATTAAAAGTATAGATAGAGTTATAAAAGAAATACTTTATCTAAAAGAAAAATACAATAAAACAAAATTTTGTTTTGTCCATGACTTATTTACCGTAAATAGAGATTATTTATCTAGTTTTTGTAATGAATTAATTAATAATAATATAGAAATTGAGTGGTCATGTAGTGCTAGGATAGATACCCTTGATTATGAAATCTTAGAATTGATGAATAGAAGCGGTTGTAAAAACTTATCTTTAGGAATAGAGTCTGGTTCAACTAGAATCCAAAAAATTATAAACAAAAATCTAAAACTAAACAAACTTCAAGATGTTTTAGATAATATATTAAAATTAAGTTTTAATAATGTTTCATTCTCATTTATATATAATTTCCCAAAAGAAAACAAAGAAGATTTAAGAGATACCTTAAAACTAATAAAACAAATTAATAAGTATAAAAAATTTAATATAAGTGTGTGTAAGTGTATGTTATTGCCTCAAACTACTATGTTTGATAATAATAAGTCTAATTTAGCATTTATTAATAATTTTTCTAGTACTTATGGAGATGTTGATGTTTATTGTTCTAATGATATTATAGAAAATAACATGAATATATTTCCTCAATACTATGATTTTATTTCTGATCATCATAAGTATTTTTCTGATATAGATAAATTTATATCTATTTATTTTACTTTACAGGATTTAATCCCAGAAACTATAAACAAGGTAGAAGAATATTTTAATAATGATTTACTTGAATTATATATAAGCATAAAAGATTATGATAATGATTTCTTTAATAACATATATGATAACTGCAATATTTCAGAACAAGCTTTAAATAAATTTAAAGAATATACATATAATAGATTTAAATTAATGTAATAAAATTCTAAGCTAAATTAGTATTTAAAACAAATTATCTTTAGTAGCATAAGGTTCTAAAATTAACTTTTAAACTAACACTTGTAATAAATCTAACATATATTTTAAAAATACATAGAAAAAACATAGCTAAAGTTAAGATTAACTTTAGCTATGTTTTTTACTTAAATTTAATAAGTAAATTCAAAGTTTTCTTTTATGTTAAAAAAGTCTGCGTAATCTATTTTAAATAATGGCTTTTTAACCTTTGACACGTCTATCTTTTCTTTAATAAGCTGAGTTAAAACTCCAGCATAAGATAAATCACCTTGTATTATTGCACCATATATTTTTCCATCTTTGTGAATTATTTTCTTATAGTTATCTCCATCTTTTTCAACTTCTATAATATATCCTTCACCTGCTGGATTAACAGCCCCTAATGACATAGTTGGAACTCCAACAAAATTCATAGTATTCTTACTTGCAAAGAAATCTTCCATGAAAAGTTCGTTTCCTACCATATTATTTGCAGCTATAATTCCTTCTTTAACAGCTGTTGGCCATATAGGGTTTCTTCCTGTTACATCTCCCGCACCATAAATATCCCTAGTGTTTGTCTCACCTTTTTCATTTATAATAAGACCAAATCTATCAGTTTCAACTCCACTATCTTTTAAGAATGAAACATTTGATCTTACCCCTGTAGCTACAACTACAAGTTCACATGGAACCTCTTCTCCTGTATTTAAAACTAAAGCCTTTGGATTATTATTTTCATCAACTATAAGTTTTTGAGCCATTACTCCAAGTTTTAAATTAACTCCATGCTCTTTAAACTTTTCTTTATAAACATCTGATGTGTAATCATCTAATTGAAGAGGTAAAACCTTATTTCCCATTTCAACTAAACTAATATCTATTCCTTGGTCTAAAAGCCCAGATACAGCGTCTATTCCAACTAATCCTGCTCCTAAAACAACAGCACTTTTTATAGTCTTAGTAAGTTCTTTTATTTTTTCTGCATCATCTAAGTTTCTAAGGCCTACTACATTATTGGCTTCCCTTAAATTTTCTACTGGTGGTATAAATGAAGAAGCACCACTACATATTAAAAGTTTATCATAACTTAAAGTTTCATCATTTGATAATTTTATAGTATGTTCTTTAGAATCAACTGCAATAACCTCTAAGCCTTTAAACCACTTAATATTATTATTTTCAAAGAAATTTTCTTCTGTAAAGTCAAGCTTTTCTACAGTTCTATGTCCACTTATATAGTGATGTAAAATACATCTTGAATAAACATAAGTATCCTTTGAAACTAAAATTATTTCCGCATCTTTGTCTAATTCTCTTAAAGTTTTAGCACCACTTATACCAGCAGCTGATGCTCCTATTATTACATATCTCATTACTCTTCAACCTCCTCTAATGTTATTGCACCCATTGGGCATTTAGCAACGCATTGAGGTGTTCCTTCTTTAGTTAATGCACACATATCGCACTTTAATATTTCTTTATGCATCTTAGAGTCTTCTTTTAACACTCCATAAGGACAAGCCATTACACACATATAACAACTTGCACATCTTTCCTTATCATAAAATACATAGCCAGTATTTTCATCTTTGTGCATAGCCCCTGACATACATGTATAAACACATTCAGGTTTATCACAATGTCTACAGAATATAGGAGTATATTTTCCTTCACTTGTTACAGTTATTCTACTTCTAGTCTCTTCACCTTTATGACTTACTATACAAGCTGTAGTACATGTTAAACATCCAACGCATTTTTTTCTATCTATTTTTATTCTTTTCATTAAATAGCACCGCCTAATTTAATTTCTCTATTCTAACAGTTACAGTTTTATATGAAGGTTCTTTTGAATATGGGTCATATATTGATGGTGTTAATGCATTTGTTTCTATATAGTGTATTGGTGCATATAATTCATCGACTTTTACATTATCAGTTATTATAGCATTAAACTTACTAGATTTCCCATACTGATTTGTAATTAAAATTCTTTCATTATCTTTTATATTAAGTTTTTCTGCAAGCTTTGGATTTATCTCAACATAAGATTCCTTTGAATAAATAGCAGTTGAAACATCAAACTCCCTAGTCCTTGTTTGAGTATGCCATTGTCCAACTGTCCCTCTTCCACTATTGAATATGTAAGGGAACTCTTTAGTTGGTTCATTTTCATTTTTAGCTACATCCTCAAAAACAAACTTGGCTTTTCCGCTTTTAGTGAAATATTTACCATCTTCAAAAAGTCTTCTTTCATTTTCTACTAATTTTTCACCTTTTTTAAATGGCCATTGTACTCCTTTTGAAGACTCTATCATTTCAAAATCTACTCCAGTTATATCACAAGGCATTCCTTCACTACATTTTTTAAGCATTTCAAAAACTTGTCTTGGAGTTCTCCAATTATCAAGTTGGCTTCCCATACCTAATGCTTCACCAATACCTAAAAGAATTTCAAAATCGCTTAATTCATTTTCTTTTCTTGATACTATTTGCTTAACTGCTGATAACCTTCTTTCAGTATTTACTATAAATCCTTCTTTTTTAATAGCAGGTACTGCTGGTAACATTAAATCACAAATCTTTGTACTGTCAGTATCTTTATATATATCTTGAACTACTAAAAAGTCTACACTTTCAACAGCTTTTTTAAATTGTTCATTGTTTGCCCATGAGTGTCTTGGATTTGTACAAAGTACCCAAAGAACTTTTATTTCTCCTGATATACACTTTTCAATTATTTCATTATATGGAATTGTTGGCTTTTTAGGAAGCATAGATTCATCCATTCCCATAATTTTAGCAATTCTTTCTCTTTGAGCCATATCACTATAATCTGCTCCACCATAAAGACCTGTTTGATTACTAAAAGCCCTAGATCCCATTGCATTACATTGTCCTGTTAAAGAATTAGCACCTGTTCCTGGTCTTCCGATATTTCCTGTCATAAGAGCTAAATTTATAATAGCCTGTGCTGTTCTAACACCTTCATAAGATTGGTTAACTCCCATTGTCCACCAAAAAGAGACTCTTTTTCCTTCATGAATAATCTTTGCAAGGTTTAAAACCCTTTGTTTAGATATTCCTGTTTTTTCTTCAACATCATCTAAAGTAAATTTTTTCACATGTTCTTTAAATTCATCAAAGTTCTCAGTATATTTTTCTATATATTCTTTATTTATCCAGTTATTTTCGATAATAACATTAGCTAAAGTATATAAAAGAGTTAAATCAGCTTTTGGTTTTATATCTATCCATTCATCAGCATTTAAAGCTGTTTCCGTTCTTCTTGGATCTATAACTATTTTTTTAGCCTCTTTATTTTCTTTTATTCTTCCCCAAAAAATAGGATGTGCTACAACTGGATTAGATCCAATTAAAATTATAGTATCCGAAAGTTCCGCATCATTTAAAGTATATGGAGGTGCATCAAAACCAAAGGCTTGTTTATGGGCAACTACTGCTGTTGACATACAAAGTCTTGTATTTCCATCTCCATTAGCTCCTAAATAATCTCTCACTATATGAGCTAAAAGAGCCATTTCCTCTGTTACTAATTGACCTGTACTTATAAAAGCAACACTTTCTTTTCCGTATCTTTCTTGAGTTTCCTTTATCTTATCAGCAAAAGTTTTAAAGGCTTCATTCCACTCTATTTCCTTCATTTCACCATTTTTATCTCTTAATAATGGTAAAGTAGGTCTTTTATACTTTGTATTTTGTTTGTCTAAGTTTAAACCCTTAATACATGAAAATCCTTTGTTTACAGGATAGTCTGTAGTAGGCATAACTTTTACTATTTTATCATCTTCAACATAGAAAGTCATATTACAAGCAAGACCACAGAAGTTGCAAGTTGTTTGCTTTATCTCCATAAAAATCACTCCATTCCTAAAATCATTGTTAAAATTTTATCATTTTTTCTTTATTTTATCACCTTTTTTTCAAAATTACCATGACTATCGTCACATTTTATTAATAAAAAATAAATTAAAAGCTATTTATTAAAAAATTTAATTTCATTATATTTTTTTTCACCTGATATGTTTTCTTTTTCT
>CAUWNL010000006.1:0-56944 GCA_963559995.1 uncultured Sarcina sp. | reverse complement strand
ACCTTATATATAAATATTAATAAATAATTGATGAAAAATTTAATTTAATTTGATATAATGTTTTAGTGATATAATATCTAGATAAAATGGTTATAATCAAAAATAAATTCCATTTTATATAATATACTTAATTAAAGGAGAAACTAATATGGATTTAGATAAAGTGTTTTTAAAAACATTTTTAAAAAATTTTAATGACATACCATTTACTCTAAGATTTGCTGATGGAGAAGAAATGGTGCTTGGTACAGAACCTTCAAAATTTAAACTTATATTAAACGCACCACTTAGAAAAAAAGAACTATTAGCAAGTACAACCTTAGCTTTCTGTGAAGCTTACATGAGAAAAGATATAGAAATTGAAGGGAATATTTTCGAAGTTCTTGACTTATTCTTAAGCCATCAAGATAGCTTCAAAACTGACTTTAAAGGATTACCAAAAATATTCCACAAAGCTAGTTCAAAATCAAAACAAAAAGAAGAAGTATCTTCTCACTATGATATAGGAAATGACTTCTATAGCTTATGGCTTGATAAAACTATGAGTTATTCTTGTGCATACTTTAAGAAACCTACCGATACTCTTTATGATGCACAAATGAATAAAATTCATCACATATTAAAGAAACTTAACTTAGAAGAAGGTCAAAGCCTTTTAGATATCGGTTGTGGTTGGGGATTCCTTCTTATAGAAGCTGCTAAGCTTTATAAAGTTAAAGGGTTAGGAATAACTTTAAGTGAAGAACAATATAAAAAGTTCAAAGAAAGAATCGCTGAAGAACACTTAGAAGACTATTTAGATGTTAAACTTATGGACTACAGAGATCTTGAAAAATCTGGTTTAGAATTTGATAGAGTTGTAAGCGTTGGTATGCTTGAACATGTTGGTAGAGAAAATTACGAATTATTCATGCAAAATGTATCCGCTGTCTTAAAGAAAAAAGGTCTATTCCTTCTTCATTACATAAGTGGCTTAAAAGAATCAGAAGGAGATGCATTTATAAGAAAATACATATTCCCAGGTGGAGTTATTCCAAGTTTAAGAGAAATGATAAATATAGCTTCTGATATGAAGTTCTATACAATTGATGTTGAAAGTTTAAGACGTCACTATATGCTAACTCTTTTAGAATGGCTTAAAAACTACCATGCTAATATGGATAAAATAGAACCTATGTTCGATGAAGAATTTAGAAGAATGTGGGACTTATATCTTTCTTCTTGTGCAGCTGTATTTAAAAATGGTATAACTGATCTTCACCAAATATTATTTACAAAAGGTGTTAATAATGATATTCCTCTTACTAGAGAATATCTATACGAAGAATAATATCTACAAAAAATACCTATAGGTTACAACCTATAGGTATTTTTTTGTTCTTGTTTATTAATTTAAAAACTTGTGTAAACAGTATCTAAATTAAAACAGTTATTAAACTTTTTTAAAAGTAATAATTTTTAATATAAATCAAAATTAAATTTCTAAAACCAAATATATATCTAATCTAGAAGAATTTATTTCCATATAAAATTTAATATATTTTATTTTGATACACTTCATTAAATAAGTTGCAAAATTAGTAAAATGATTTAATTTTATATTAACATATTTTTAATATTTCATTATTTTTTTATTTAAATTTCGAATAAATTTATTGAAAAATATTCATTTTAATGATAATATATTAATATATTAATGTTAGCGTTATACTTTAATGAATAAAATTGATTGAATTTATTCAATTTTTTTCATATTTTACTTATTTTCCTGATTAAAACTAATGATTTAACTTAATAACGAAAGGATGATTCTTTAAATGAAAGACTCGAGCACAAAAAGTGCAATTTATAAGATATCCCTTGGTGGTCTTATCGCTATGATATTTCCTACACTTTATGGTATAGGTAACCCTCAACAAGCCTATTATCAAATGGGATATGCGTCAATAATCTATATGATAATAGGAGCAATTTTCTTCTTCATTCCTTATTCTTTTATGGTTTCTGAAATGGGTTCTGCCTTCAAAGATAGTGAAGGTGGTATTTTTACATGGATGAAACATTCTGTTGGTGAAAAATACTCAATGGTAGTTTCAATGATTTGGTATGCTGCTCAACTTTTATGGTTCGTTTCAGTAGCAACAACTACTTGGGTAACAATTTCAACTGCAATATTTGGTACTGATACTACATCTACTTGGCATATATTAGGATTAAATAGCGGCCAAACTCTTGCTATATTAGGTATTTTATTAATAATAGGACTAGCTATTATATGTGGCTTTGGTCTTAAAAACATAACATTTTTATCTACTGTAGCTCTTGTTAGTATGATAGTTATACATATAGTTGTAATTGGTGGAGCTATTTTAGTTTTTGCAATGTCTGGAGCTCACTTTGCACAACCTATGATACATAGTGTAAAAGGTATATTTGTGGGACCAAACCCTACCTATTCTACCCCACTTGAAGTTATAGCTTTCTTTGTATTCATAGTATTTGATTACGGCGGAATGGAAGTTATAGCCGGTCTTGCTGATAAAGTAAAAAATCCACACAAAAATGTTCCAAAGGGAATTATTATATCTACTATAATAATAACAGGTCTTATGATTGGTATAGTTATATTCCTTGGTATGTATGCTAACTGGGATAAAGTATTAGGAGGTTCTAATGTAAACCTTGCTAACTACGCAGTTTATTTAACTGATAACCTAGGAATTAAAATTGGACAATCATTTGGTCTTAATGCAGCTACATCTGCTTCTTTAGGATTATGGTTAAATAGAGTACTTTCTTGGTCAGCAGCTGTTGGATTAGCTATTTTACCACTTAGAGTATTCTCTCCTATTCAACAATTATTTAGAGGAGTTCCAAAGGGAGTTTTTCCTGAAAAATTAATTAAAGAAAATAAACATGGTGTTGCAATGAATGCTGTTTGGCTTCAAACTGCTATTGTATGTTTTATAGTATTTTTATTAGGCTTTACAACTTCTGGAAGTTCATCAAACCTTTATAATACAGTTGTACTTATAATGACAGTTGCTATGACTGTACCATACTTCTTTATAGTTGTAACTTATTTAAAATTTAAAAAGAACAAAAGTATTAAAAAATCTTATGAATTTTACAGTGTTAAATCTGGTCTTTTCTGGGGATTTATCGCAGCTGCTATATTAGCTTTTGCTAATATATTTGCTATAATCCAACCAGCACTTAGTGGAGATATTAAAAATTCACTTTGGCTTGCAGCAGGGCCTGTAATATTTGGATTTATAGGGTGGGTTCTTTACAAGAGATATCAACGTAAAATTTTAGATAAACAATAAAATATATTCTATATATAAAGAAACCTAAAATCAATGATTTGATTTTGGGTTTCTTTTTCTTTTTATGAATTTTTTTTCTTTTTATTCATTTTTTCTTTTCTTTTCTACCATTTATTTATTAATAATAACATAATTATTTTCTCATTCAATTAACTTTATGTTAAAAAAATATTAATTTTATTTATTTTTTATTAATAATTCTGTTGATTTTTTGTATTTTTTATGATAAATTATTAAATATAATACAGGCTTATTATTTTACATAAAGTTATTATTTGCATATTATATTTTTATAAAATTCATTTTAACTTTTGAAATACTTTAAACTGTGTTACTCTATATTTTTATGAAAGGATGATTTAATTGGAAAAATCAAATTTAAAGAAAAATGTTTATAAGATTTCCCTTCTAGGGTTTATAGCAATGATTTTCCCTAACCTTTATGGTATCGCTAACCCTCAACAAGCTTTCTACCAAATGGGGTACGCAGCAATAATATATATGATAGTTGGAGCTATACTATTTTTTATACCTTATTCATTTATGGTATCTGAAATGGGATCTGCCTTTAAAGATAACCAAGGTGGTATTTTTACATGGATGAAGGAATCTATGGGAGAAAAATATTCTCTTATAGTAACTATGATTTGGTATGGCTCTCAGGTTTTATGGTTTGTTACAACTGCCACAATAACTTGGGTTGTAGTATCAACTGCTATCTTTGGTAAAGATATGACATCTACTTGGACATTCTTTGGACTTAATAACTCAGAAACTTTAGCAATTTTAGGAGTAATTCTAATAGTAATTATTGCACTGACTTCTGGATTTGGAGTGAAGAATTTAACATTTTTATCAACAGTAGCATTAGTTAGTATGATAGTTATACATATACTTATAATTGGTGGTTCTTTAATAATATTTTCATCTTCAGGTTTTCACTTTGCACAGCCTATGATTTCATCAGTTAAAGGAGTATTTATAGGACCTAACCCAAGTTACTCCACTCCCCTTGCAGCTACAGGCTTCTTCGTTTTCGTAGTATTTATGTATGGTGGCATGGAAATAATAGCAGGTCTTGCAGACCAAGTTAAAAACCCTACAAAAAATGTTCCAAAGGGAATTATTTTTTCAACAATTATAATAACTGGCCTTATGGTTGGTATAGTTTTATTAATAGGTATGTATATAAATTGGAAACAAGTTTTAAGTGGACAAGATGTTAGTCTTGGTAACTTCTCAGTTTATGAGGTACAAGCTATGGGTGTTAAACTTGGACATGTATTTGGACTTAATCAAGCTACCTCTTTAAATCTTGGATTATGGCTTAATAGAATTCTTTCATGGTCAACAGCTATAGCCCTTGCAGTTTTACCACTTAAAGTTTATGCTCCTATTAAACAATTATTTAAAGGAGTTCCTAAGGGGCTTTTACCAGAAAAACTAACTAAAGAGAATAAAAATGGTATCCCAATGAATGCTGTTTGGCTTCAAACTATTATAGTAAGTGCTTTTCTAATAGCTATAGGATTTAGTGGTGGTAGCACATCAACTGCTCTATACAATAAAGTTGTACTTATAATGACAGTTGCTATGACTGTACCATATTTCTTTATAGTTGTAGCTTATATAAAATTTAAAACAAATAAAAATATTAAAAAATCCTATGAATTCTTTAGTGTAAAATCAGGTGTTACTTGGGGAATAATCACAGCTGCAACTTTGCTTTTTGCTAATGTATTCTCAATTATTCAACCTATTTTAGAAGGAGAAACAAACGCTGTTTCAAATACTCTATGGCTTGCGGCAGGCCCTGTAATATTTGCTGTTGTAGGCTGGATTTTATATAAAAGATATGAAATTAAAAAGAAAAAATCATCTAAATTACTAGATGAGGATTCAATTGCTTAGAATATAATTCTATATCAAAGTACAATATGCTTTAGTATAGAACTTATTTTAAATAAATAATAATTTAATATTAGAATCATTAAGTTAAAAGTTATGTAAAAAATCAAAAGTTAATCAGGGAAAATAGCATTTTCTTATTATTAAGAAAATGCTATTTTATTATACAAAAACACCTTACAGCATATTGTTATTTTTTAACTTATTATAATAAATGCATGAGAAATAATAACATCTAACACATTTAAAATGATGATATAATTATATCTTTATCATCTTCATTCTAAATTAATATTTTCCAAAAAACAGAGTACATAATAGTTTTACTATTAAAAAACCACTTTAGCAAGGTTAAATAGGTACTATATATATTTGATATTATTACCATATAGTTTCAGAATAAATTCTATAACAAGCCTTATTAAATCAATTTCTATAAGTTCTTACTTAAATTAGCTAAAATCATTGTTGGTAATTAATATAGTTTAATATCTACTTCGATATTTTAAGAGATGAAGTATATGAATGAAAATAATAAATTAATTATATCAAAAACCCCAAAAGAATTAATATTAATAGACTTAAGTTTAATTTTTACGTTAATTTTATGTTTATGCGTAATTATAAAAAGTTTTTCCACTGTTTATAATGTTATTATAAATAATTTTCAAATAAATAGCTCTGAATATACACAAATATTTATATTTCTATTATCTACTATAATGTCATTAATATTATTATATATTATAATACAAATTATTTTACAATTAATATTTAAAATACCTTCCCTTGTATTTGATGAAGAAGGAATTAAAGCTCATGGTGCTTTAAGGCACACTTTTATATCATGGAATGAATGTAGTGAATACAGATATATGTATTTATATGGACAATATGTTATAAATATTAGAGTTAAAGACCAAAAAATTTTTTTGAGAAAGACTAACATATTAATTAGACCATTTTTTATAGTCTCTCAAAAAAGATATAAATTAAACGGCATGGAATTTGGATATGCATTATTAAGAGGAAGATTCTATGAAACATCTGAATTTATATCACACTACTTACCATTAGCTAAGGATAGTGAATAATATTTTTTATCTACAATATTACTTATTGCCAACATATTAATTCCTAATCCTTTCAAATACTTATGAAAGCTTCTCCTCATAATATTTTCTAACCCTTCATATTTAATTCTTTCTTAGCATTATAATAAATATTTCTTACAAGAACTATTGTAATACCCTATGATGTTCCTATCAAATTTATATATCATATATTTAACTGTATTAAAGTAGGTTTTTATTAATAACACTAACATATACACTGTATTTTGGAAAATATTAGTATGATATATAAAGTATAAAAATAAAATTATATTGTTATTTTATCTTTATACTAAAGTTATAATTATAATATGTAAATAATTATAATTATTAATAAAAGAATAGCTATAATAGTATAAAAAAGTATATATCTATGTTTTATCCTAAAAGCAACCTTTATTTCTTAACAATGTAGTATTATAATGAAGTTAAAATACCAAGGTGGTGATTTTATGGAAATAAAAATCATATTATTTTGTTTGTTAGGGATAGCATTTTGTGCAATAACTAGTCTATTTATATACTTAGCAAAAAAGAAGAAGAATAAAGTATTTAAACTCGTAGCTGTGATATCACTTTCTGCTCCTTATATGGGTAATTACTCTAATTTAATACAGTTAATACCCGCTTTAATAATGACCATCTACTTAATATGTTTAGTATCTATTAATAGAATGAATAAACCAAAAAAGCAAAAGTTATATAAAGAAATAAAGTCTTATAAAGAAATAAGTTAACGTACTAAAATTATAAATACCAACTAAAAACTATATAATACTAAAAAATTCTATTTACATACAATTAACCTAGGAAAATTATTTTCCTAGGTTTTTATTTTTATCTATATTTTTAATATATTTATGCTACTTGTTTTATTTTCTTAGGTAATATAAATGTTACAATAAGCCCTATAAAGGCTAGTATAGCTAGTACCATAAATATCTCCGAAAATCCAGTGTTCATAACATGTTGATAAGTTTTTTCTATAACTGCCTTAGAACCATCTAGCTTTGTTAAATAATCATTTTGTATTTGATTTGCTATGCTATGAGGAAGCTTTGATGTATTTTCTGAAATCATATTTTTTACAAAGTTCTTTATTATACTAAATATAGTAGTTACATTTGCATTTTGAAATGAGCTTACCATACTACTTGATGCTATACCACTACTTGATGTCATATTAAATCCACTAACACTTGGCATAACACTTAAAAGTTTATCTGGCATCCTTTTTCCTGCTTCTACAATAAAGTTTATTAATATATTAGGAGAAACTGCAATTCCTATTGATCTTATAAGGGATAAAGTAGACTGTGCTGAGCCTACATTCTCTCTTTTAACAGAAGACTGTATCAGATAATTTAAAGGTGTTCCCATAGTAAATCCTACTCCAAGGCCTAAAAAAGCAAGTCCAATTACAAGTGATACAGAATTTAAAGCAACTGGCACATAAAATGCTAAAATTAAAGAGCCAATTAATGATGATACAAATCCAAGAACTAATACTAATTTAACTGAATATTTATCAATAAACTTCCCACCAAAAGGAGCTCCAAAGCCTGAAAATACTGCCATAAGAGTTACAAAGTATCCCCCTGAACCAAGTTTTAAATCTAAGGTATTACTTGCATATTGAGGGATAAAGATAACTGCCATAAGACCTACTCCTACTAAAAAAGCTAATATATATGTTAAAAGCATTTGTTTTTTAGCAAAATACCTAACATTTATTATTGGATCTTCAGCTTTTAATTCTATAAATATCAATATCGGTAATGAAACTATTGCACCTATTAAATAAGGATATGTATTAACGGATTGTAAACTCTTTAAAGGTTCCATAAAGTTTAAATTTGTTACAAACATCATTACAGATAATATAAATATTGTTGCAAAACCTGAACCTAGTAAATCCATCTTTTTTGCTTTTACTTTAATTGTTGGTATTTTAACTGATATAAGTATTCCAAGAACAACTATAGCTATAGGTACATTAATAAAGAATAATATTCCCCAGTTTGTATGTCCAAAATTATCTAATAAAAATGAACCTATTGATGGCCCTATAACTGTTCCAACTCCTGTCATAGCCCCAACGAGTCCAAGAGCTGAACCTCTTTTTTCCTTTGGGAAACTGCTACCTATAAATGCTGTTGCAATTGGAATAACACCACCTGCACCAATAGCTTCAATAACTCTTGCTACAAGGACAAAAGGAAAACTTCCTGTATAACTTGATATTCCACAAAGAAGAGAACCTATACCAAAAAGTAAAATACTTAATGTAAAAGTCTTTTTCAAACCTTTTCTATCTGCAATTTTACCTACAATAGGCATAGATACTGCATACACTAATGAATAGAGGGTTATTATCCAAATACTAGCATCTGCCGATATATGTAATGTATTCCCCATGATTGTACGTGCTGGTGATACTATAGCTGTATCTAAAGAACCCATAAAGATTCCAATTAAAAATGTTATAAGTAGTAATTTTCTTTTTCTTTGACTTATTTCTATACCTTCCATAATTATTTCTAATAAGAGAGCGCTTTCATAGCAAACTCTTATTAATACACCTCCTATATTTTACTTGTACAATGTTCATTTTAATTTAAAATTTTGTTTTAGTAGAGTATTCTATTAATAAACCTTCTACTTAAGACAAAATATTAAATTATTATACCTTTAATATGTACTTAGTTCATTATTTACCAAATATAATGTTGATTTTAATAAAATCAACACTTAATTACTTTTTAGTTAACTATTTATTTTGAAATTTAAAGATAAATAAAACTCTTCAAAAGTTATACTTCTATCTCTACAAATATAAATTATATTGCTTAAAATAAGTTTAGCTAACTTTTCATCTGGGATAGTGTAACTTATATCTCCTTTTTCTTTATGTAATACTAAAAGATCTTTTAATATATTTTCATAAGGAATAAGTATTTTATCACTTCTATGTTTTTTCCCTCCTGCACTTACCATAACCATAAATGTATCTAAATAATTTGATAAGAATCTATAAATTCCATCATAAATAATATAAATCTTTTCTTTAAAACCCCCATCACTATTATATATTTTTAAATTGGTTTCCTTAACTATCTTTTCCCAGTCTGTTTTAATAATTCCTCTAACAAGCTCATCTTTATTTTGATAGTAATTATAGAATGTCCCTATGCCAATATTGCAATTTTTAGCTAAATCTCTAATATTTAAAGCATTATACCCTTTATGTACTAATATATCTTTCCCTTTTATCATTAATTCTTCTTTTAAGTTACTTATAATTTTAGGCATAATAATTCCTCCTTAGTGAATTATGTTCATTATAAATCAAAAATAGATTTTTTTCAATAGATACAACAATAAATTTAATCTTATTTTATCATATACTCCATATTTATGTATTAAATTTTTTATAGAATCTGCTGAATTTCTAAAACATTTCTCTAAAAATTCAACAGACTTTATATTAAATTTTTTAATACAAACTAGATTCCAACTAGTATCTCATTTATTTCATCACTAACTCTTCTTCTTTCACTATAAACCCATTCTACATCAAAATCTAGATTAAATATTTTTGAGAAAGAATAATACATACTTATTTTTTGATAATAATTTTCTAATTCTTCTAAGTTTCCACTAAAGCACTCTGGCTTTGATAGAATTTTAAATTTTGCTACAAAAAGTTCATCAACATATTGTATAAATTTATTCATAAGATCTTCATTTGAAACATCAAAAGGAACTTTTAAAAGATTCCACTGAATCTCCTCTTTTAATTTATATCTTTTTATTTTTTCTAAGATTATTAAATATTCACTTATATCCATTTTTCTATAATAATCAAGTTTTTCTTCTCTTCCACTCCAAAGAGCTAACTTTTCATTAAGTGGAAGTGTTTTTATTTTAAGTATTGCATCAGATGGACCAACTACAGCCTTTTCTATAGGAGTGTCAAGAGTTTCTATCTTTTCTTTTATAAAATCTTGTGTATGACCAACTGAGGCTACATACCCTATATCATAGATCCCTTTTCGCCCTGCTCTCCCTGCCACTTGTTTAACCTCTTGGGAAGTAAGTTCTCGAATTTCATCACCATCAAACTTTCTTATAGACATAAATACTATTCTTTTTATAGGAAGATTTACCCCCATTCCTATGGCATCTGTTGAAACTAAAACCTTAGCTTCCTTGTTTATAAACTGATTATACTGCATTTTTCTTACTTCAGGTGGAAGCGCTCCATAAATTATACTAGTTTTAACTCCATTATCAACATACTGTTTTGCAATTTCTAAAACCCTCTTTTTAGAAAATACAATTAATGCATCTCCCTCTTCTGCATCTTTATAATTAAAGTTTTTATACTGAACCTCTAAAGGAGTATTTCTTGTATATTCTTTTATTTCATATTCATCCTTACAATCTTCAATTATAGTTTTTAATATTTCTTTAGAATTTAAGGCACCACATATATGAATTTCTTTACATTTTAACCCTAAAAGTGCTCTAGTCCAAGCATTTCCTCTTTGAGAGTCATTTATCATCTGTATTTCATCTATAACTGCAATATCATATTCATCTTTTAAATTGGCTTTTTCTATGGTGCAAGACATATGAGTTGCACCAAGTTTTAAAATTTCTTCTTCTCCTGTTGCTAAATCACAAATAATGCCCTCACTATTTAATCTTTCTGAAATTTCTAAAGCTAAAATTCTAAGTGGTGACAAATATAATCCTTTTTTAGCAGTTTTCAATCTTTCAATGGCATTATAAGTTTTTCCTGTATTAGTGTCACCTAAATGAATATAAAACTTTCTTTTAAATCTTCTAGCTAAAGTATACTCATCTTTAGGATTGTCAGGGAAATTTTCTTCAAACTCCTTTGCAATAATTTTTGGTATATGATTCTTAGTTAAAGCTGTTATTATTCCTGAATTTAAAAACAAATTATAATTTCCTCTTAAGACCTCATAAAAGTCAAAATTTGTTCCATTTTTACTATTATAGGCTTCTAAAATCTTTTTACCAGTTTCATCCAAAAGGCTTTCATATCTTTCAAAAATTTCATCAAATCCCTTAATACTTTCTTTCTTCATAGACTTTAATTGAAGAAGTTTTTTCCTTATAGTAGCCTCATGTTCAAATAGAGCATTTCCTTTAGAATTATGTACTATTTCTTCTATTTGATTTATCTGACCTTTTAATTTTTTAAACTCTCTTTGTTCTGCGTTTCCTTTCATAACCTTTTCCCTTTCTATTTTTAAACCTTACAATACTAATAGTATACACCATCCTTTGTTATTATTTCACCATATTAAATTTAATCAAAATAAAAATGTGTAAATCACAGCCTCATTTTCCTACATAAATTTAATAGTGAAAGATTGTATGAAAATACTACTATACATATCTTTAATAAAGTCACTGCTTTAATATGATATTACTTAAAAATTTCATAAGCCCCAAAAATAGATTTTACTTTAATATACTTTTTATTTTAAATAAAACCTTAGCAAAATGTATACTATCAAAAAGTATAGTAATAAGATAAAAAAGTAAGGATTTCTATCTTTACTAAACACATTAATATAATCCTAACATAATAAATCTAAACAAATGTTTATCATCCTTGGTTAGTAGAAAATTTATCTGGTAATAGAGTTAAAATACTTACTCAAGAATTACAAATATGTATTCCTGCTAAAGAACTTGCAAGTACAAGACTAAATCTTATAATAAATGATTATTAAGAGTAATTAACTGAACTAGTCTTAGCTGTAAAAAAAAGTTCTTAAAATATATTTATAAAATTTAAATATTGTGTATATTAAAGTTTTACTTTTCAATTATACACAATATTTATCTTTAATTATTTCTTTACTTAAACGAATCTAAATCTTTTTATTTTATATAACTTTATAGATATATATAAATACTACCCTTAATAAAATACAATTGATAAAATAATTATTATATTTAATATTTATGTCCTATAAGGGTAATATATAATAATACTTCCTAGATATTATTTTCTAAGTTCTAATAATGATTCGATTTTCTTAATTACGTAAATATATGCATCTACCACTCCTTCATTATATATATCTGGTATAACCTTTTCTACAAAATAGTCTAAAAGAATATTAAAATCCTTATTTGCTAACTCATTATCACTTCTTTTATTAAAATACTCTTTAATATCTTTTTCTAATTTGCACCTTTTTTCATCAGATATCGTTAGCTTTATATCTTTATTGGATAATTCTTTATTAGTAAAAAAATTATTACAGATAGAGTTGTAACAATTTCCATCTTCATCGTAATAATCTTCTTTACTTCCATAATAACCTTCTTGCTTACTATAATCATATGAATTTCTATCCAAGGCTTATTCACTCCTTTTTAACTATTTAACCTATATATTTTATTCAAAAAAAACAAATATAGTTACCAAGTAAAATATTTTTGTTAAGTAAACTATCATAAATTTATATACTTAAGTATTAGAAATTTTAAGTCTTTTATATTATTTATGTTTATATCCTAAAAAATTGTTAATACTATATAAGAATATTTAGAAAAGGTGGTGAATAACCTATAAACTTTAAATTATAGGTTTAATATGAATTTAAATATTGGTGTAAATAATAAAAAGAAATTAAAAGCTCTTAGAAAGATGACTAAAATTCCAAAAACATCTTATAGTAACTACTATTCTTATAAATATAAGGGTGAGCCATCATATCATAACTGCAATGAAGCTAAAGATTGTAAAAATCTATTCTTTGATAATAATTTTATTAAAAATAGTAAGTCTTGTTTAACTGAGATGATGACTGATAATAAATATAAAACATTAGCTATTGCAGGGGCTGGTGTATCTTTAGGAATTTTAGGAGCTTATATGCTAAAAAAAAGACATTAAAAATAGGTTATGTTTTAAATGATGTTATGCTTAAAGATTAAAATATTTTATTAATATTCGTTCTATCTTTAAACTATCATCTATTAAAACATAACCTAAAATTTCAAGGGAACTACTATCTATCTTGAAATATCTGCAAACTCTCCTGAAATTACTTCAATTAAATCTTCAGGCTTTAGCTGAATTTGAACACCTATTTTTCCACCACTAACAACTATAATATCTAAGTCTTTACCTGACTCATCTATAAAAGTTTTATATAACTTCTTCATACCTACAGGAGAACATCCCCCTCTAATATATCCAGTATACTTATTTATATCCTTAACAGCTATCATCTCAACATTTTTTTCCTTTGCTGCCTTTGCTGCCTTTTTTAAATCAAGTTCTTTTTCAACTGGAATTACAAAAACAAAAAACTCTCTATCACTACCTTGAGTCACTAATGTTTTAAAAACTTGTTTAGGATCTTTATTTATTTTTTTAGCTACTGATACACCATCTATCTTTCCATCTTTATTTTCATATTTACTTATTGTATATTCTATTTTTTTTGAATCTAATATACGCATAGCATTAGTTTTAACATTCGCCATAATTATCACACCATTTCCTTAAAATATAAACTAAATATTACTTTGAAAATATGTATAATTTAGTTTTACTATAATATTATATAATTTTTTCCCTACAAATAACATTATAAAATAATTTCCTATCATATGAATAAAATCAAAAGGAAGCCCTTGAACCCAGTATACAAAAGCTAAATTAAAATCTCCAATAAAAAAATATATACTGGCATAAAAAAATCCAAATAGAAATCCAAAACCCCCAGAGTATAAAGAAAGTCTTAAATAATTCCCTATGAGATATTCTTTTAGTAATACGGTGATTAATGATAATAACGGCCATATTATTATATATCCTAGAATCCATAATCCAAACCCATAAGTTATTCCCATTAACATTATAAATAAAGTTATACTATATAAAACTTTTCTCTCATAAACAATAGAAAGAACTATAATAAACAAACTTACAACTTCTACATTTGGTATAAATTGAAAAAAATATTGCCCTAAAAACATAATAGATGCAAATATAGAAAAAAGAACTAGCTCTTTGATTTTAATTTTCATAAATCATTCTAACTTCTTAGACCATGTTTTAAATAATTATTACCTTTAAAATTTAAAATCATTAAAAGTCTCTCCTTTTCTTGAACAATAAAAAATAGGTACTTTGCGCACCTATTTTTAGTATAACCAAAATTACAATATATTATTAATCAATCTACTTAATAAATTTTCCAGCAGCTTCATCTACTATTACTGTAACATCCCTATGAATCTGTAACATTGTTACAGGGATTTTAGTTGTTATCTCACCACTTAATAAACTTTTTATAGCTTCTGCTTTTTCCTCTCCACTTGCCATTAAAAGAATTTTTTTAGATTTCATTATTGCACCAATTCCCATTGTTATAGCTTGCTTTGGTACCTCATTTATAGAATCAAAAAATCTTGCATTAGCTTCTACAGTTTCCTTTTTTAAATCTGCAACATGAGTTCCTATTTCCAAAAAATCATTAGGTTCATTGAATCCTATATGTCCATTCCCACCTACACCTAATACCTGTAAGCCTATTCCTCCAAGCTCTTCTATTTTCTTATCATATTCTCTACACTCTCTATAAATATCATGAGCTAAACCATTTGGAACAAAAGTATTATTAATGTCTATATTTACATGATTAAATAAATGGTTATCCATAAAATATCTATAACTCTCTTTATTTTCACCAGATAATCCAACATACTCATCTAAATTAACACTTTTAACTTTAGAAAAATTCAACCCTTCCTTTTCATGACTTTTTATAAGTTCTCTATACATCCCAACAGGAGTGCCTCCTGTTGCTAATCCTAAAACAATTTCTGGATTTTCCTTTATATTTTTAGCAACTTCAAATGCTGCTATTTCACTCATTTCATCATAATTTTTTGCTATTATTATTCTCATAAACTCTTTCTCCTTAAATTTAATATTACTATTTTATCCATATTCTTATTATATACTATTCATATATAGTTGTCTAGACCACTATACATTATTTTTTATATTTTTTGATTTATAAACCATTTCTAAAATATAAAAATAGAATCCTAAAACTTCTTAGGATTCTATTTTAATAATTAAAATATTTTTAAATTCATCATTACTTGTTTAGTAATTTTTTAACATAGTTAGGTAAAGCAAAAGCACCTAAATGTAAATCAGTATTATAATACTTAGTTTCTAAACCTAAAGAGTTCCAATGAGCTCCATCAAAATCTTTTATTGGATGTAAAACCTTTGATGCAAAACCAAACATCCAATGTCCAGATGCATAAGTTGGCATATTATATTGATAAGCTTCTGATATTGGGAATATTTCTCTTATCTTAGAGAAGCTTCTTTGCATTTCTCTTGCATTATTGCTATAGTAAGGACTTTCTCCTTGGTTTACAAGAATACCTTTTTCAGTTAAAGCATTATAGCAATCAGTATAGAATTCTTTAGTAAATAATCCTTCCCCAGGTCCTATTGGATCTGTAGAATCAACTATTATTAAATCATACCCATTAACTTTTCCTTTAACAAATTCTAAACCATCTTGGAAGTATAAGTTAACTCTTGGATCTTCTAACTTACATGCTGTAAATGGTAAAAACTCTTGAGAAGCTCTAACAACAACTTCATCAATTTCAACCATATCTATTTTTTCTATTGTTTTATATCTAGTAAGTTCTCTAACAGTACCACCGTCTCCTGCTCCTATTACTAAAACATTTTTTATATCTTTATTTACTGACATAGGAACATGTACTATCATTTCATGATATATAAATTCATCTTTTTCTGTTATCATAGTCCATCCATCGATAACTAAAACTCTTCCAAGTTCATATGTATCAATTATGTCTATTTGTTGGAAATCACTCTTTTTTGAATATATTGTTTCCTTTACTCTTGCTGAAAATTTTATATTTTCGGTTTGATTTTCTGTATACCAAAGTTCCATAACTACTCCTCCTTAGATATATATTAACTCTTAAGCCATTGGCTTATGAACTATAATTTCATCTTCTACATTTGAGAATCTTCTTATTTTTTCAACCATACCTCTAGCTATTTCTGTTGATTCACTTCTTTCAGCTCTTAAAACATCTTCTAAATAATCAAATCCGTCCCATGGATTAACTGTATCTCCACAAGTATATAAATCTACTGAAGCATATCCATATTCTGGCCATGTGTGAATTGTTAAATGTGATTCTTGTATTATAACAGCACCACTTACTCCCCAAGGATTGAACTTATGAAAACAGCTTGTTACTATTGTAGCATTTGCTCTTACAGCAGCTTCACACATAAGTTTTTCAATTAACTCGTGATCCTTTAATATTTCTCTATCACAGTTATAATATTCTATTAATATATGTCTACCTAATTGTTCTACTTTCATTTACAAGTACCCTCCGAATATGACTATAGTATTTTAAATTATAGAATTATATTTATACTAAATTTTACAAATCTAAAAGTATAGTATTACTAAACTTAATATCCATTTATATTAAACATTGATTTTTATTATATACTATTTAATGTAAATGTCAACACCTAGATTATATAATCTAGCATAACATTATATTTTTTATTAGCTATTGTTTTTCCAATTGTACTACATTTTACTCTTCATAAAAAAATATTTTTATGCTAATAATTATTTTTTCATTTAATATGGCCATAATCTTTATTTTGTTATACAAAAATATAGGAGTGGAAAATCCACTCCTACATAATATTATTGAACATATGGTAAAGGATCTACATGTTGTCCATTTATTCTTATTTCAAAATGTAAATGTGGACCTGTACTATATCCTGTTGAACCTACGTAAGCAATAGTTTGTCCTTGACTTACAGTTTGTCCAACTGAAGTTGCAAAGCTTGATGCATGAGCATAAAGGGTACTTGTACCATCACCATGATCTATAATAACCATATTTCCATAAGCAATGTTATATGTAGCTGTCGTTACTACACCTGACTTAGCTGCTACAATAGGTGAACCATAAGAAGCTCCAAAATCTACACCTGTATGAGTACTATAAGCTCCAGTTACAGGATGTACTCTTGGTCCATAATAACATGTTACCGAACCTCCTGATGGTTTAATGAATCCACTAGAACTAGATGATTTTACTGTACTATTGGTAATTGGTTCTGAAAGTGTAGATGTGCTACTAACAGTACTTGTATTATTAAAATATGCTCTAAGATCTGCATTATCTTCTTCATATTTGTTTATTTCATCTTGTATAGCCTTTTGTTCATCACTAAGTTTACTTATCTCAGAGTTTCTTTCTTCTTCTAAAGCTTTAAGTTCATTTACTTGATTTTGGTATTCTTCTGTTACCTTATCAAACTCTATTTTTGTGCGTTCTAAATCAGATTTATCTTGTTCAACTTGAGATTTTTTATTTTCAAGTTCTGTCTTTTGATTTTGTAAATTTTCTTTCATTTGAACCACTTCATTTATAAGCTCAGTATCTGTTTTAACTAATACTTTAACATTTGAAAGAACACTTATAATATCACCTAAACTATCTGAGCTTAAAATAAGATTTAAGATTTCGTTTCCAATGCTACTTTTATAAACCCCTCTTAATCTTTGACCTAGTATCTCTTCTTTTTCAGCAATCTCAAGTTCTTTTAACGTTATGTCATTTTCTATGCTACTTATTTCATTATTTACGTTATTTATAGTTGTCTCTAAATCACTTATTTTATTATTTAAATCATTAACTTTGTTTTGAGACTCGTTTAATAGCTGGTTTTTTTCGTCTAGCTGAGCTTTTATCTCATCTAACTTTACTTGAATCTCACTTTTTTCTTCCTCTAAGCTTTTTTTCTCTTCATCTAAACTTTCTATTTTATTTTCATTTTCTTCAATTTCTTGTTGTACTTCCTCAGTTGTCTTTGCCTGTACTTGAATACCAGTTGGTAATACAGCAACATTTCCTATTATTAAGCTTAATACCAATGCTGTTATTCTTGTCCTTTTCATTAAATCACCCACCATTTTATTTTTTCCATGGCTATCTACATAGGTTATATAGTGTATTTTATTTGCACAATTTATTTTAATATTTATGAAATATCCGCATTCAACTTAGGATAGATTTGTATCCTTAAATAGATAACAATGAATCTTCATTCCATAAAATATTTAATCTAAAACTAAAGCTCAAGACTATTAAATTGTTTTAATAAAACCATATAACTTTTGCGTTACAATTTATACATATTATAACATAAAATATTTTTAAATACAAATATGCTTTTATATGAATATTTTTTATAATTATTCTATAAATGAAATCGGTATCCTTTTTATGTTTTTTTCCATTTTTTATATTTAAAAATTATGTGTTAAACCTTTAAATATGGTAAGGGCGGACATTTTAAAGTGAAGTAATCTTCCTTTAATTTTATTAAATGAAAATCAACCTCATTTAATCAAAAATAGTTCCTATGTATAAAATTATTTACAGAAAATTCACACTTTTAAAATTACAACTAAAAAAGCTCTATCAAAAATAAAATTATCCTGTAATTATAATATACGTAAAAAGTATATAGAAGATAATAAATTATTTTGATACAGCTTTTTAATAAATCTAACCTATAAAATTATATTTTGAACAAGTATATTAAGAGCCATAAGAATCAATATAACTCCCCCTGCAATCTCTGCATACTTTTGAAAAAATCCACCTATCTTCTTTCCTAAAAGAACAGCTATAAAACAAAGAACAAAGGTTGTTAAACCAATAATTATAGCCGCTGAGCCTATTGATACATTTAAAAAGGCAAAACTTACCCCAACGGCTAAAGCATCTATACTAGTTGCAACAGCTAAAGCTATTATTTGTTTATGTTTTAAATCAGATTTTACGTCCTCCTCATCTCCACCTTTAAGGGAATCATAAAGCATTTTTCCACCGACAATTAATAAAAGGGCAAAGGCTATATAATCATCAAATGATAATATATATTTTTCAAAATATCTTCCTAAAAACCAACCTATTAAAGGCATTATAGCTTGAAAAATTCCAAAATAGGCAGCAAGTTTTACTGCAAGTTTTATATGTTTACTATCACCACTATCACCCTTTAATGCCATACCTTGAGTTAAAGATACTACAAAGGCATCCATGGCAAGTCCTACTCCTGTTAAAAAAATTGTTAAGAAACTCATAAAATATTCCTCCTATATGTATTTAATTTTTCCATAAACTTTAAAAATATTAATAATTATAAAACCATAAAGCAATAAAACTTTTTGATAAGCAGTTAATTATTTTAGATTTTTAAAATTATAAAATTAATAAATCCTAATTAATTACTTAAATATCCTATAAAATCATGCCTATCCTTTTTATCTTAAAAACACAAAAGACCTATGGGTAGCATTAATATACTACCCATAGGTCTCGTTATTTAATATTAAGCCAGATTAAAAAATCAAGATGTTGACTTAATAACTCTTATCTAAAATAAATTGAGCTAACTACTCCCCTATGACTTTTAAGCCTTAGGTTATTTAATTTACTAAATTATATTAACAAACCCTTGCTATTATTGCAAGCATTTTATATATTTTAAGTGTTAACCATGTTTATAGTTTATTTTTTGCTATACTAAATTATTCTCTCCTTGCAACTTATTTTTATATCTATAATTTTCTGAACATTTAACAAAGAATCTAAATCATCAAAAAACTTTAATGTTTTCTCTGAATGAATATTTTCCCTAACTGGCGCTTCTAAATAGGGCGTATTAATATTTAATTCCTTTAACATATTATCTAAAACCTCAGTCATAACACCATAAATACCTGCAGTATCTTTAGAGTTTAATTCCTCATGTATAGACTCAGTTTTATATCTATTTAACCTATGCTTGCCCCAATTTATACTGCAAGTTGGACTAGACTCTATCCCTATAAAACATAATGGAGTATTGCTATTTTTATAAAGTTCCTTAATCATATCTACATAAGACTCTAATTCCTTTTCACAGTGCTTTCTAAAAAAAGTATTATCATACTGCTGTCTACCTTGTGGATTTCTCCAATACCCCATAGCAGTAAACTCTGGGCATGGTAGTTGAATGATGCTTATCTTTTTACCTAAAAAATAATTTGTAACTTCATTTGCTATGGCAAAGCTTCTTCCTAAAATATGTACCCTAGTTGCAGGATTCAACAAACAATGTGCTACAATAACAAAATATCTTGGTTTTTTAGCCATATGCTTTCTCCTTCATTTTAATATTTTCCTTTGCTTAAATAGATGTGAATTTAGAATATTTTATAATTATGTACAATCTTAAAAACTGTTCTAACCTTATCTAAAATCAACATTGTACTAAGCAAAACTTCATATTTTAATGGATTCTTTAATCTTATTATTTGTTTATAGCCTCTATATATTCTCTCCTTTATACAGATTAATTTTCCAAAATATAGATAACTTGTAATTGTAAATCTATTTATATATTCAAAGTATCTTATCTATTTATGGTTTTAGCTTAAAAATTTTTTCAAATTAAATCTAAATTAAAAGAGATATGCTAAATACATATCTCCTAATATTTCATCTAACTTTAGATGTTATCTTAAATGGATATTTAAAAAGTATAATGCACCTTCTTTGAATAATTAAAGTAACTCTTAAGAATTTGTAAAATTAACACTATACTAAAACATAACTTAACTTTAAACTACCTTTATAAAAGCGCCTTCAAAGCCCTTTAACTGAATTTGTCCTTGAACAATTTCTCCATTTAAAAGATTTTCTCCGTTTACTCCATTTAAATTTATAGTAAAAGGCTTATCATCTATATTAATTACAAAAATCATCTTTTCCCCATTATATTCCCTTAAAAAAGCAAATTGATTATTGGTTTGGAAAATAGTTTTATAACTCCCAAGTTGTAATGCTTTACTATTCTTTCTTATATCGCATAATTTATTTATATAATCTGATAAAGAGTTTTTAATAGAATTTTCTAAACTTGGTCTTAAAACATTATCTCCTTTAGACTTATCCCCTTCTATTCCCCATTCTGAACCATAATATATAGAAGGTATTCCTGGCATTGCAAACATTAATGCATAACCTAAAGGAATATGATTCTTTTCTTTTATTATAGTAGCAAATCTACTTACATCATGATTGTCTACAAAGGTATATAAAAGTTTATTTTTATACAAAGACCACCCTTCTCCTCCAAATTGTCTGTTTAAAGAATATCCTATTTCAAACATATTTCTTGAATTAAAACTTGAGTAAATCCCTTTATAGCACTCATAATTTGTAACAGAATCCATCATATTATCATTCATAATTGAATTATAATCACCATGAATCATCTCACCCATAAGCCAAAAATCTCTACCATCTTTTTTTGTCATGTTATGAACTTCTCTTATAAAATCATGATTTAAAGAATATGCAACATCAAATCTTATTCCATCTATTGAAAATTTATCTATCCAAAATTTAATTACACTTAGCAAATAATCTCTAACTTCTTTATTAAATAAGTTAAGCTTTACAAGCTCATAGTGTCCTTCCCATCCTTCATACCAAAATCCATCATTATAAGGGCTATTGCCACCTAAATTAACATTAAACCACTCTTTATGGGAACGATTTTTTAAAAAATCGGAAAATGTCCAAAAGTTTCTTCCCACATGATTAAAAACACCATCTAAAACAATCCTTATTCCAAGGTTGTGCAAAACTTTGCAAACTTCTTTAAAATCCTCATTAGTCCCAAGCCTTCTATCTATTTTTAAATAATCAGCTGTATCATAGCCATGACTTGTTGATTCAAAAATAGGTCCTAAAAATACCGTATTAATACCTAAATCTTTTAAATACTGCCCCCACTGCCCTACTTTTTTTATTCTGTTTATAGGCTCCATTTTAAAGTCATTAAATTTTTCTGCACCGCAAAAGCCTAAAGGATAAATATGATAAATAATCGCATTTTCATACCACATAAAAATTCATCTCCATTTTTAAATTTCTACAATATTTTGTAGCTGTGGTAATTATAAAAGCTTTGTGAAAACAAAATTAAACATACTATTTTAAACTTCCTCTATATATTTTATGCTTTGAAATTTCAATGTTTAATGCCTTAAACTAAAATAAACCCCACAATACTTAATTATTTCATATTGCGGGATTTAATATTCTACAAATAAGCTGTGCCTTATAAAAAGCTGATTTTAACTAATAATATATCTTAAAATTAAAACTGATTTTAAACATAATACAAAATTAAATTTAATAAGTAATAATCTCTTTTAATCTCTCTATTGCTATATCTACTGTTGAATCATTTAAAATATGTTTTTCTCCAAAGGTTTTATATAAGTCTATTCTTTCATTATATAACTCATATAATCTATCCTTTTTATCTCTTAAAAGAGGTCTGTTTTCTATATCTATATCCCCTATTATTAAATCTAGTGGTCTATTTATAAATATAACTATAAAATCTTTAAAATAATCTATATTTTGTTTTCTAGTTACAATGCCACCACCTGACGAAACTACAACTCCTTGTAATTTACTTAATCTTTCTGAGGCACTAGTTTCTATATCCCTAAAAACTTTCTCTCCATTTTTAAAGATTTCTACTATACTTTTTCCCTCTTCCTCTTCTATAAATCTATCCATATCCACAAAGTCATAGCCTATTTCCTTTGCTAAGGCTTCTCCTAAGGTAGTTTTACCACACCCTGGCATACCAATCAATAAAATACCTTTTTTCAAGTAGCTACACTCCTTTATTAACTAAAATATCTTTTAATGCTTCATATATTATATCTAATATTTCATCATTTATTTTTATATCGTTCCAAATCTCTTCTGCCTTTACCCCTTGTCCAACTAACATATATAATCCATCAACATATTTTAAACCCAATTCTTTAGCCATTTTTAAAAATTTTGTTTCTAATGGATTATATACTATATCCATAGCAAAACTAAAATTAGCTATTATTTCTTTATCAACTGGCGAAAAATCTACCTTTGGATACATTCCAACTGGAGTTGTATTTATTATGCAATACCCCTTTTTATCTTTTAAGTCATCATATCCAATAACATTTATATTAAAGTTTTTAAAACTTTCCTTTGCACTTTCTTTGTTTCTTGAAACTAAATTTATTGATTTTGCCTCTTTATCTTCAAGATAGCTAACAACAGCTTTAGCAGCACCACCAGATCCTAAAACATAAAAATCATTGTTCTTTATAGTAATATTTCCTTTAGAAATCATATATCCAAAGCCATAATAATCTGTATTATATCCAAAAGCTTTATTCTCCACAATCTTAATAGTGTTTATGGCCCCAATTCTTTTAGCTTCAGATGACACAAAATCTAATTGTTTTATAACATCTTCTTTATAAGGAATAGTTACATTAACCCCTTTTATACTTAATGTTTTAACTGAATCTACAGCCTTATAAAAATTTTCTTTATTTATTTCAAATAAATTATATGTTCCATTTATGTTTAACTTCTCAAAAATTATCCTATGTATTTCAGGAGATAAGCTATGCCCTAATTTTTCTCCAAATAATCCGAAACTTTTCATAATATTACCTCTTATCCCTATTGCCTAAAGACTTTTGGTAATCTTTAGATAAATCCATAAGGCAGTGAAGCATTTTTTCTCCATACTCTTTTATAGTTTCATTTTTTATTTTAGATAAATTCTTTTCTATAACAAAGTCTTCTCTTTCCTTATTAAATATAGGAAGATTATTTTCTCTTTTATAATCAGCTACACTTACAGCTATCTCCATTCTTTCCTCAAAAAGAGCTATAAGTTTATCGTCTATTTCATCTATTCTTTTTCTACATTCATTTATATCTTTAATCAAAATATCACCTTTTTCATGTATTTCTTTTATATCTTAAACTAAATTTTAAAACTTTTATAAAATAATACTCTGTTTTATTATTAAATCTTTTTTATAATTTATTTAGTACGGCATTAAAAATTATAATAGCTCTAATACTGCTATTGCCGCTATTGCCTCTATTACAACAACTGCCCTTTGAACAATGCAAGGGTCATGTCTTCCCTCTACCTTTAATATTTCCTCTTTCATTGTTTTTATGTTTACAGTTCTTTGCTCTTTGCTTATAGATGGTGTTGGCTTTATTGCTACTTTAAAAATTACTGGCATTCCATTTGTTATGCCTCCAACTATTCCACCATTATTATTTGTATATGTCTTAACTTCACCATTTTCAATATGATATTCATCATTTACTTTTGAACCATTTTCCTTTGCAAAATCAAAACCTAAACCAAATTCAATTCCTTTTACTGCTGGAACTGAGAAAGCTAAATGAGCTATTGTACTTTCTAAAGAGTCAAAAAATGGACTTCCAACTCCTGGTTTTATGCCGACTATACCACACTCTATGGCACCACCTATAGAATCTCCATTTTTTCTTGCAGTTAATATTTCTTGTTTTATATCATCTATTTTTTCTTCATTTAATAAAGGTAATTCTTTATCTAATATAGAGTCTAAAATATCTTTATTTAAATTAACCTTATCAAACTCACTATCTGTAACTTCTCCAACCCTTTGTATGTGAGCACCTACATAAATTCCTCTCGACTCTAATATTTGTTTTGCTAAAGCTCCTGCAAATACTAAAGGTGCAGTTATTCTTCCTGAAAAATGCCCTCCACCTCTATAATCATTAAAGCCGTTATATTTAACAAACCCTGAAAAATCTCCATGACTTGGTCTTACTAAATCCTTTATTTTTGAATAATCTTTAGATTTTGTATCATTATTTCTAATTATTATAGAAAGAGGTGTTCCTGTTGTATATCCTTCAAAAAAGCCACTTAAAATCTCAAAACTATCTCCTTCTTTTCTTTGAGTTGATAAAGAGTTTTTCCCTGGGGCACGTCTTGCCATATCTTTTTCTATTTTTTCTAAATCTATTTTAATTCCTGGATCTATTCCATTTATAACTATTCCAATAGCTTTTCCATGGGATTCACCAAAAATAGATAAGTTTATCTTTTTCCCAAAGTTTCCACTCATTTTATCTGTCCTCCTAAACTCTTAAAATCTTCCCAAAAGTTTGGATAAGACTTCTTAACACAATCTTTATTATCTATTATAACTTCTTCCGTACATACAGTAGATGCAATGGCTAAACTCATAGCTATTCTATGGTCATCATGACTTGAAACTCTTCCACCCTTAAGGTTTTCTACTCCCTTTATTATAAGACCATCTTTTGTTTCTTCTATGTTTGCACCTAGCATTTTAAGTTCAGTAGCTATTGCATTTAATCTGTCACATTCTTTTATTCTAAGTCTCTCTCCATTGATTACTCTTGTTTCACCTTTTGCCAAAGTTGCAACAACTGCCATAACAGGTATTATATCAGGGCACTGAGATGCATCAATTATAGTTGATTTCAAGCCCTCACTTGCAAAACCTAGTGCCATTTTCATAGGTTCTCTTTTATCTGCTGTTTTAATATCTTTTAATTTTTCTTTATCTACTTTAAACTCTTTTACTAAGGTGCTTCCCATGTTTTTTAGAATGTCTAAGGCCTCTTTATCACCTTGCTTTGATTCTTCATCTAGGTCATAACACATAACATCATTTCCTAAAGCCCCTGCTGCAAAGAAGAATGCACCTTGTGAATAGTCTCCTTCAACTCTATAATTAAAGGCTTTATAACTTTGATTTCCCTGAATTTTAAACTCTTTGTAATCTAAGTTTTCTATTTTAATTCCAAACTTATCTAACATAGAAAGAGTTAAATCAATATATCCTTTAGATTCAAGGTTAGTTGTTATAACTATTTTTGAATCACCATCTAAAAGAGGAAGAGCAAATAAAAGTCCACTTATAAACTGAGAGCTTATATTTCCCTCTACTTTAAATTCACCAGAACTTAATTTCCCTTTAACAAAAGTATTTAAAATACTCTCTTCATAACTATGACTAATTCCTTGTTTATCAAGTATATTGTAGTAAGTATTTAATGGTCTTTTCCCTAAGTTTCCTTTTCCTAAAAACCTTGATTCCCCATCTTTAACTAAAGCTATAGGCATTAAAAATCTTAAAGTAGACCCTGATTCATTACAATCTATAACTCTCTTATTGCTACTAAATATATTTTCTCCATTTATTATAAGCTTATCTTTTTCCTCTTTTATATCTACACCTAGAGATTTCATAGCATTTATAGTTGCTATAATATCATCTGAGTATTCAATATTTTCTATAACACTAGTGCCACTACTAAGACCTGCACATATAACAGCTCTGTGAGCCATGCTTTTTGAAGGTGGTATTTTTATAGAACCCCTAAGTTTTTTAGGAATTATAGTTACTTTCCCCATATTCTTCTCCATTTCTAATTAACATTCTAAATCATTAAAAAAGCTAACATCTGTTTTATAAATAAAGCTCTCTCCTATATCTTTAATTAAAATAACATTTAAACTACCTTTTAAATTCTTTTTATCACTAGATATAGACTGCTTAATAGCTTCATTCTCTACTTTTTTACAAGTTTCAAAAGGAAGATTATATTTTACTAATAAATCTTTTATTCTTTCTGATGTTTTAGGTTTTGTTAAAGACAAACTTTCACTTATTTTAGTTATTCCATACATTCCAATTGCTACACCCTCGCCATGGGTATAACTTTCAAAACCATAGTTAACTTCTATACTATGTCCTAGTGTATGACCAAAGTTTAAAATCATTCTCTCTCCAGTGTCTTTTTCATCATTTTCAACTACTTGCCTTTTTATATCACAACAAGTGTATATTATCTCATCTATGTTTTCTAAAAGTTCTGCCCTATCTTTAAAGCCATTTAATCTTTCAAAAAGACTTTTATCTTTTATACACCCATACTTTATTACTTCTCCCATGCCATCATTTAAAAACTTCTCTGGAAGAGTTTCTAACATTTTAGTATCAATTAGAACAAGGCTTGGTTGATAAAAAGCACCAACTAAATTTTTTCCTTTAGGAAGGTCGACTCCAACCTTCCCTCCAACACTAGAGTCTACTTGGGCTAAAAGTGATGTTGGAATTTGAACAAATTTTACTCCTCTTAAAAAAGTAGAAGCTATAAACCCTGCTAAATCTCCAACAACACCACCACCAAAAGCTACTATTAAGTCACTTCTTGTTAAGTTAAAATCTAAAAGTTTATCATATATAGGAATTACTGTATCAAAGTTTTTACTCTTTTCACCTGGAACTATTGAAACTATATTAACTAAAAAACCCTCATTCTCTAAAACTTCTTTTATAAAAGCTCCATAAAGATTATTTAGATTATCATCAGTTATTACACATATTTTTTCGCCTTTAAAAATATTTTTTATATGCTTTCCAAAATCTTTTTTCAAATCTTTTTCTATTAAAATATTATAACTTCTATCTTTAAGATTAGCCTTTAATTTTCTCATTATAAGTCAACTCTTTTCTCTAAATTTCTCTATCTACTGCATTTGCTATTTTCTTTAACTTTCCTATTAACTCTTTATATTCTTCTGGAGTTATTGATTGTTGCCCATCACAAAGAGCATTTTTAGGATCGTTGTGAACTTCTATTATAAGTCCATCAGCTCCTGCTGCTATTGCTGCTTTAGATAAAGGCTCTACCATCCATGACTTCCCTGCTGCATGACTTGGGTCTATTATAATTGGAAGATGACTTAACTTTTTAATTGCAGGAATTGCACTTAAATCTAAAGTGTTTCTTGTGTAGTTTTCAAAAGTTCTTATACCTCTTTCACAAAGAATAACTTTCTCATTTCCCCCAGCCATTATATACTCAGCTGACATTAATAACTCCTCTATAGTAGCTGATAATCCTCTTTTTAAAAGTATTGGCTTATCTATTTTTCCAAGTTCTTTTAAAAGATCAAAGTTTTGCATATTTCTTGCACCAACTTGTATTACATCTACATCCTCATTAAATTTTTCAATCATACTAGTTGACATTATTTCAGTGACTATGGGTAGCCCAGTTTTCTTTTTAGCTAGCTTTAGAAGTTCTAACCCTTGAAGTTCTAGTCCTTGAAAACTATATGGTGAAGTTCTTGGTTTAAATGCACCACCTCTTAAAAATCCTGCTCCACACTCTTTAACTCTAGTTGCAATATCTGTTATTTGTTCAACACTTTCAACAGAACATGGTCCTGCAATTAAAGCTATTTTTTTGCCACCAACCTTTTGACCTAATATATCATATACTGAGTCTAAAGGATGAAAAATTCTATTTGCCTTTTTAAACGGCTCTTGAACTCTAGTTACCTTTTCAACTATTTTATTACTCTCTAACTTTTTAGGATCAACTAAAGTTGTATCACCAACTAAACCTATCACTGACTTTTCAAAACCTTCAACTAAAGAAGCGCTTACACCTAAGTCTTCTATCTCTTTTATTAATTTTTCAATATCTTCATTTCTTGTTTTTGGATTTAATATTACTATCATTTTATTTATGCACTCCTTAAATTGTATTTTTATTATGCTTTTATATGTCTAAAAGACATTATTTATTCTAATATATATTTATTAATTTATAAAATATTTTTAACATTATTATAATAGATATTATTTATTATAGTACTATTTATTTTTTGGAATAATATTAATGATTTTATTTTTTAATATGTATTTCAAATGCATATTTTTTAGTCTATTACCAATTATCATTAAATAAATATCTATTTATATACATAAAAAAAGTTCTAACCTTGAATCTTTAAGATTAAGAACCTTTTTCTTATTGTTTTCTAATTATATTATTATAAAATTTCTATGTCAATTAAAAGCTTTTGTTTAAACTCCATCTCACCTTAATCCATAAACAGCTATAAAATTAATTTTAAAAAAACTTGACTTAGAGTTGAGTCTAGGTACTAAAATAAAATTAAGCTTACATATTAAAATAACTTTACTATAAAGAATAAATAAAAAATGAAGCTTAATGCTAAAATACTATTTAGATCTAGTTATACTAGATCTATCTAAATTAAAAACTTATTTATGAGAAATAAATTTCTCAAAATATTTATAAACTGGAGGAAAAGATATGTATTTAGAAAAAATTAATAGCCCAGAAGACATTAAAAAGTTAAAAAAAGAGCAATTACAAACATTAGCAGATGAAACTAGAGCTGCTCTACTTAATAAAATAAGCAATGTTGGTGGACATAATGGACCTAACCTTGGAGTAGTAGAGTTAACTGTTGCTATGCACTATGTATTTAATTCACCAAAGGATAAGATAGTATATGATGTTTCTCATCAATCATACCCACATAAAATCTTAACTGGAAGAAAGGAAGCCTTTTTAGATCCAAATCATTTTGGTGATGTAACAGGATATACAAACCCATTAGAAAGCGAACATGACTTCTTCACAATAGGGCATACTTCAACTTCTGTATCACTTGCCCTAGGTCTTGCAAAGGGTAGAGATTTGAAGAAAACTGATGAAAATGTTATCGCTGTTATTGGTGATGGTTCACTTTCAGGTGGTGAGGCTTTAGAAGCCCTTGACTATGCTGGAGAATATGAAAATAATTTAATTATTATTGTTAATGATAATGACCAAAGTATAGCTGAAAACCATGGTGGTATCTATAAAACATTAAAAGAATTAAGAGAAAGCAATGGAACAAGCAGTAATAATATGTTTAAAGCCTTTGGTTTAGACTATAAGTATTTAGACCATGGACATGATATAGAAAAGCTAATAGAACTTTTTGAAAGTGTAAAAGGAATTGACCATCCAGTAGTTCTTCATATTCACACAATAAAAGGAAAAGGGCTTCCATATGCAGAGGCAAACCGTGAAATGTGGCATGCAGGTGGCCCTTTCAATGTAGAAGATGGTTCACCAAAGGGTGGTGGCTGGAACTCTGACCCAACAGTATTTGAATCTTTAAAAGAATTACTTGATAACAATGATAAGGCTGTAGTATTAAATGCAGGAACACCTATGGGACTTGGATTTGTACCGGGAGTTAGAGAGGAATATGTTAAAAGTGGGCAATTTATAGATGTAGGAATTGCAGAAGAAAATGCAGTTGCTATGAGCAGTGGTATTGCTAAAAACGGTGGTACAGCTATATTTGGAACACTAGCTACATTTTTACAAAGAACCTATGACCAAGTATCCCATGACCTTTGTTTAAATGATAACCCTGCAACTCTCCTTGTATTACTACCAGGGATATATGGTATGAATTCAAATACTCATCTTGCACTATGTGATATTCAAATGTTTGCACATATTCCAAACCTTATTTATCTTGCACCAACAAGTAAAGAAGAATATCAACAAATGTTTAAATTTGCGACAACACAAAAAGAGCACCCTGTTGCAATAAGAGTACCTGGTAAATTTATAGAATCAGGAGTTGAAGATAAAACAGATTACTCTATCTATAATAAAAATAAAGTGGAAATTAAAGGTTCTAATATTGCAATCTTTGCAGTAGGTGTTATGTTACCAATGGCATTAGAAACTGCAAAGAAAGTAAAAGAAGAAACAGGAGTTGAGATTACTGTAGTTAACCCTAGATTCTTAACAGGATTAGATGAAGAATTATTAACTAAGTTAAAAGAAAACCATAAACTAGTGATTACATTAGAAGATGGAGAACTTATAGGTGGCTATGGCCAAACAATAGCTTCATTCTATGGTGACATGGATATGAAAGTAAAAAATTATGGAATTTCAAAGGCATTCCATACAGACTTTAAAGCAGAGGAGTTATTAGCTGAAAATGGAATGTCTGTAGAACAATTAACTGCCTATATTAAAAATAATATTTAATTCAAAAGAAAACCTAAACTAAGTTTGACAAAAAGCTATATCAAAGAATTAAAAATATTACCTATAGAGTAGACATAATAAGCAAGCCTACTCTATAGTTTTTTATTAAAAACCTTCAAGCAAATACAGCCTTTATAATACTTATTCAAAAATAACTAATAATTTTTTAGATTTAAATTAATAAAAAATAGTTAGTCATATAAGATATTTTAAATATACCTATATACTAACTATCTATTTAATTTTCTAATATTATTTTATAAAAATTTGATAATCTTAATTATTCTACTTTAAGTATTACAAGTTTTAATATTATACTACATCTTTTCCAAAAGGCATAAGAGATAACTTAGCCATTTTTAATGCTTGAATAGCAAATGGTATTCCAATTATTGTTATAGCTAAGCAAAATGCACTTATTAAATTTCCAATTGCTAACGCAACTCCTCCAAATATTAACCATAATATATTTAGAATAAGATTTTCTGTACTATCATTTACAGTTACAATTTCTTTTCCAAAAGGTGCAAATTGAAGCTTTGCCATTTTAAAGCATTGGAGTCCTACAGGAATTCCTATTATAGTTATACACCACAGATACCCTATAACAAGCCATCCTAAAGCATTAGCAAACCCACCTAGTATAAACCAAAGTATATTTCCTAAACAACTCAAATTATCTCCCCCTAAAATAAATAAATCCATTAATTTCTTATTTTTATTAGATTACTTATTATACTATATTTTTAATATAGTATAAATTACTTAAACTTATATTTACTTATACTTTTTTTATCCTTCTTCATATCTAATCCTTCCATTATCCTGTTTCCAAAATCATCATCACATCTTAAAAAATATTCAACTAATTTCTTTTGAATATTTTCTGGTACCTGCCAAAGTTCTGATAATATATTATCTATTAAATGAATTCTCTCCTCTTCACTAAGACTTCTATATCTTTCACCAGCCTGTGTAAAATCATCTGTTTTTTTGATACTTTCCTTTGTTATATGTCCTTCTACATGAATACCTTTATAATTTGGCTTTGGATATGTTACTGGTTTGTTAGCATCTAATGTATTTGGCTTATAATTTACATTCCCTTTATTATAATCATATCTCATAAATCCATCTTGATTATTATTATTCACTGGGCATATAGGCTTATTTATTGGAAGCTGCGTGAAGTTAATTCCAAGCCTATACCTTTGAGTATCTGAATAAGAAAATGCTCTTCCTTGAAGCATTTTATCTGCTGAAAGCTCTACTCCTCTTATTACATTTGCAGGACAAAAAGCAACCTGCTCAACTTCTGCAAAGAAATTTTCTGGATTTTTATTTAAAGTCATCATTCCAACTTTTTTTAGTGGGAATTTATCCTCTGGCCAAGTTTTTGTATCATCTAATGGATCAAATGGCAGGTTATCAACCTCTTCTATATCCATAAGCTGAACACAAAGCTCATATTTAGGATACTTCCCACACTCTATAGAATCGTGTAAATCTCTTGTTGCTATATCTGGGTCAAGACCTGCAAGCATATCAGCTTCATGTCTATCTATTGTTTCTATTCCCTGTTTAGTTTTCCAATGGTACTTTACATATCTTCTCTTTCCCTTAGAATTAACCCAAATGTAAGTGTTAACTCCAAATCCATCTATATGCCTATAGCTTTTTATAGTTCCTCTATCTGAGTAAAGCCAAGTTATCATATGCATTGCCTCAGGAGAGTTTGATATGAAATCCCAAAATCTACTTACATCTTTTAAATTAGTATTAGGGGAAGGTTTAAGTGAATGTATTACATCTGGAAATTTTATTGCATCTCTTATAAAAAATACTGGTATATCATTTCCAACTATATCATAATTCCCCTCATTAGTATAAAACTTTACTGCAAAACCTCTAGGATCTCTTACAGTATCTGCGGAACCACTAGAACCTATAACTGTTGAAAATCTAACAAATACAGGGACTTCCCCTTTAGGTGATTGTAAAAAGTCAGCACATGTATATTCTGCCATAGATTTATAAAGTTCAAAATAACCATGGGCTCCTGCTCCTTTTGCATGCACCACACGTTCTGGAATTCTCTCTCTATCAAAATGAGCTAATTTATCTATTAAATGAATATCTTGAATTAATACAGGACCATTTGGACCTACTGTTTCTGAATTAGTATTGTCACTAACTAGGGCTCCTGTACTTGTTGTCATATATTTTTTTGTATCTTTATCATCTTTTATATTTTTATCATTATCAATATTGTCTATGTTTATATTATCTACATCACTATTTCTATTTAAATTTTTTCTTGATTTATTTTTATTCCCCATAAAAATTTTTTCCTAATTTAAATTAATTTACTTATATTATATATAAAAATTCTATATTTTGTTAATAAAATAAAGATATGAAATTTGCTTGTTAGTTATTGCAAATCTCATATCTTAATATTCTCTATATTGTCTTATTTACATCTTCTATTGTGTCCTCTATTTCTGAAACTATAGGAGTTCTACCACGAACTTGTGCTGCTGCTTTAGCACTATCTATGGCAATATCTTTTAATACTTCATTTATTTTTTTAAGTCCTTTTTTAGTAACTTTTATATGCAAATTATTTATAATAATTAGGGTAGCCATTATCCCTATAGTTATTATTAAATTAATAGTTTGTAAATTCATGAAAATCCCTCCTTAGTAAATCCTTATTTTATATGGATTTCTATTATAAATATAAGCAAACTTAGTGCTGCCCCTGCACCCGACATAGACATCCATTTTAAAACTGAGAATATACTTTGAATCTTTTCACTAAGTCTATTAACCCTCTCATTAGTCTTTAAATTCTCAATATGCAAATCTTTTATCTTGTCTTCACACTCCTGAAGTTTAACTTCTTGCCTACATATATATTCTGCTAGTTCATCCATAATTAACACCTACACATTTTATTTATTTCATTTTCTCTATTACTACATCACTTACTGATACTGTATGAGAAGGTAAAATTCCTTCACCAGATCCCATATAGACTATTATACTTATATCTGATTCTGTTTCCTTTTGAGTGTAAGTACCTGATATAGTTGTTCCTTTATTTGCAATCACTTTTTCTGCATTTAAAAAATATGGACTTCCAATACTTGTACTTTGAATTCCAACATATAATTCTCTATCAATTGTTGACTCTAAGGTTACACTATAACTATACTCTTCACCAGCTTCTAAAGTCATATTAGGATAATATAATTGAACTTGCCAATTTTCAGTTCCAGCATTTTCTATCATAGCATCCATGGTTTTAGTTTCTGTATTAAATATAATATTTGCCTCAGCTGATGGATCATCTACATAATTTTCCCAACCTATAACATTTAAATTTTCAAATTCTGATTGTAAAATAACTGAACTGTTAGAAGTGTCTAAAACATATGTGCTTACTGGATTTGAATTTAAAGAGAAGTTTTCTAAACCTAAATCGTAAACATTTATAGAATTAATAATTATTGATTGTGGGAATATTGAATCATCTATAGTTCCTCCCATAGAGCCTCCTACAGCTATATTTAACATAAGATGAAATGCTTGAACAAAAGGATATTTCTCTGTATTTAAAGGTTCTGCTAAGTTTCTTTCTGACTTAAAGTACTCTATATCATCTACAAGAATTGTTATACATTCTGGTGTCCATATTAACCCATAAGTATGAAAAGAGTCATAATCATCTAATATTTCTATTTCTGCTGTTTGATCTCCAGCTTTAGTCTTAAAATTTTGAGCTTCTGTTTGGAGAGAACCGTGAATATAGTTTTGACTTGAACCTGTACATTCCATTATATCTATTTCTCCACTATTTGGCCAAACACCATAGACATTATCTGTTGGAAGCATCCATATAGCTGGCCAAAGTCCTTGTCCTTTAGGAAGTTTTGCACTTATCTCAAATTTACCATAAGTCCATGATTTTAAACTTTTAAGTCTTGCTGATGTATATTTATATCCATCAACATCTTGTTTCTTTGCAGTTATTACTAATGTATTGTTCTCTACTATTACATTATCTGAACTATCTGTATAATATTCACTTTCATCATTTCCCCAACCGTCATTATTTCCAATATCATAGCCCCAGTTATCACTATTTGGAGCACCTTCATAATTAAAATCATCACTAAAACTTACTGCCACTGCATTTTCATCATAAATTGGTGCATCTAAAAGAGCTATAAAGAATATTCCACATTTATTTATGTTAAATGATATATTAGCGCTATCATCTACATTTGTTACACCTAAGCAGTTAAATGTGTTAGCTGTTTCATTATAATTATATATTTTTACATTTTGACTTAAAAATTTACTAGAATAGTTTTCTAATGTTGTTGAAACTTCTATAGTATTACTTGTTAGATCTTCTAATCCTTCAATAATGAAACCATATATAGGTCCTGCATATCCTTGTAGCTTCATGGTATTTTCTATACTTGTTAATACAGTTTCACTTAATGCACCTACCTCCATTTCAATACTTTCACCGTTATTTAATTTTGTTGATATTATCATTTTTATACACTCCTTATTACTTTGTAAAAATTATTGTTTGGAAATTTTAATTTAAGAATTTTGAATTGATGCATCAAATTATTTGATTTAAACTTTTATAAAATTTTGTTTAGATTTAAATTCCTTAGAAATGCATATTAACTTAATATTATTTTAAAATACAAATAATTATTAAATTTATAAATATAATTTGAATTGCTTAGAAATAGGGAATTTAATATTTTAGTGTAATAATTTAAATAAATTATTACTTATATTAAATTTAAATATAATATAATTTATAAAATAGTTTTTTATTTAACATGATTTTAATGTAAAACTTAATATTTTTTGAAAATTTATAAGAATTTATAAGAATTATCTTTAATAATTTAATAATGAAATGTTTTTTAGAATTGTTATAAGTTTTGAACGTTCGTATTTAAATGCTTTTCTTGTATTTATAATACAATAATAATTCGTCACAGTCAAGTGTAATTTTATTTTTTTTATCAAATTCTTCACAAACACAAAAAAGCCATAGAAATAGATAGACTATATTTTCACAGCTTTTTTGTTTTTATTTTATTAATAAAATATTGTTTATTTTAAATCAAATGTTTTCTTTACTACAATCTAATAAAAGTCCTATGCTACTAAACCCTATAGAAATTACATATTTCCATATCATCTGGTAAAGTCCATACGTTGCCTTCCCCTTCTACTACAACATAGGGCTTTCTATTGCATATTCCCTTTTTCAAAACCTTTACTACTTTACTCTTTTCACTCTCATACTTCTCTACTAAGGGCTGTAATACAATCCTTTCTCCTATCCTTAACCTTTTTAAATCCTTTTTACATATCATCTTAACTCTTTTTTTATTCATCTCAAAATTTATTATCTCTAAATGTCTATTAACCCTATAATTCCTTAAAATCTCATATTTTTCTTCATTAAAAAACTCCATTTGTTTTAATATATGTAAGCCAAGCTCTACATCAAGCATTTTATCCATAAAATCATCTACATATCGTTTGGATATACACTCTCTTAATTCTTCTAGTTTTTTTTCCATTCTTAAAAGATAGTATTCCTCTCCATAATGCTTTAAAATTGCTTCACACCCTTTAGTATTGCACGCTTTTTCCATTCTCACTTATACCTCCACAAAATTAATAATTCCTAATTATCTTTTTTTATTAAACTCTCAAACTCATATGGTGTCATATAATTTATTGAGGAATGTATTCTCTTTTTATTGTACCAAGTTTCTATAAATTCAGATAAACTAATACATACATCGTTAAAGGTGCTATAGTTATTTAAATATACCTCTTCTTTTTTTAAAATTGAATGAAAAGCTTCCATTGGAGCATTGTCATAAGGACATCCCTTCCTACTAAATGATTGCGCTATCTCAAGTTTAGAACAATACATTTTCATCTTATGGCTTGTATATTGTGAACCTAGATCACTATGAAATATTAACCCCTTTAATGATTTTTTATTTTTGCAAGCCATATCTAGTGCATTTATAACTAATTCTGTTGTCATTGTTTTACTTAAACTATACCCTATTATTTTTCTTGTGTGTAATTCTAAAACAGAAGCTAGATAGCACCAGCCATTTTTTTTAGTATATATATATGTTATATCCCCTAACCACTTTTCATTTATATTATTTGTTTTAAAATTCCTGTTTAATAGATTTTTTAATTTATTTTTACAGCACCCTTTTTGTATTGATTTATATCTTTTTCTTTTCTTTAAATGAAGCTTCATTTCTTTCATTTTATTTTGAACTCGCTTTAAGCTTATTATATATCCTATTTTAGTTAAAATTTTATATATATTAATTGAACCATATTTTCCCCTACTTTTTGTATATAACTTATAAATTATTTTTTTTAGCATATTGTTTTCTTTTTCTCTTTTAGATTCTGTTCTATTAACACTTTTATAGAAGGTACTTCTATTAACTTTAAGTATTAAACATAATGTTTTAATTGGATATGAATTTCTGTTTCTTTTTATGATATCAATCTTCTTTTTTAAATCCTTTTTAGCTAAAATATGCTCATGAGCCTTTCTTAATACTTTATTCTGCCTTTTTATAATTAATATATCTTTTTTCAATCTATTAATTTCATCTACTGAAATTGTTTCACATTTATTAATTCTAATCCTTTTCAATCTATTAACCCAAAGTCTTAATGTTTGAATTTCAATTCCGTAACATCTACTAAGTTCTTTTAAAGAAACCCCTTTACTATATAAAGATACTATTTTCTCTTTTTCATCTTTAGTATATCTTCTACCCCGCATTTTTAGACACTCCACTTACTACTTTCTTATATATATATTTTAAATAGTTTACCTTACCGTGTCCACAAATTCATACTATCATAAAAGTTACTTTATTTACCTTAACCCTTGAATTTTACATACTTTTATAGACTAGTTCAATTAAATGTATATATGTCAATAAATAATAATACTTTTTATATCAAATATTTTTTATATCAAAATTACTATTGTTATAGACATATTATTTTATTAATAATTTATATTAGTTTATTATTATACCTATTAGTTATAATAGAATATAGATTTAACTCCTTCATAATTTTTTGAACTTTCCTTCTTCCTATAATTATCCCTTTTTTTCTTAAAGCAAAGTATATTTTATTTACTCCATAAACTCCCTTACTTTCCATATATATATCCATTATCAATCCCTTTACATAATCATCCTCCCTTTTCTTTAGAGATTTATTATTAATGTATCTATAATATGTACTTGTACTTATATTTAATACGTCACAAAGATAATTTACACTATATTCCCCTTTGTTTTCATTTATAAACTCTATTTTTTCAGCCAAATCACTTTTTTCATAGCAAGCATTTAGATTCTTTAAAATATTATTTTCTTCTTTAACCTTTGCTAATTCTTTTTTTAGCTCTAAAATTTTATTTATTGTAATATCTTCATTTTTATCTATATATATTTTTTCAAATTTCTTTGCCCACAGAACTATATTAGATTTAGGAATATTATAGTTTTTACTTATATGATTTATACTTTTACCTGACTTATATAAACTAGCTACACATTCTTTAAACTCATTTGTATATTTTCTATTCTTCAACTCACTCATCCCCTCTCCTTTAATTTTACTTTCTTTATTTTTCTACGTCTATTTATAAATTTAAAAGATAATATAATATATATTACTTAATTAATATACTATACCTAACTTAATATACTATGACAAACTTACTTAAGATAAACAATTATTTAATAAATAAAAAATATTTTATTATTGACTTAGGATTTACAAATACTATATAATATTTTATATTATTTTATATATTATTAGCTTTGAGTAGGAGTAGTAATTTAAAGGTCAATTTTTAGAGAGTTATGAATTTTGGTGAAACATAATATTTGTCTTTTTATGAACTTGCCTAGGAGCAATATATGTTAAAAGCATATACGGTTTATCTTCGTTATTAGATAATTAAGTGGGAAAGATTTTATCTTTCTAAGTAGAGTGGTACCGCGAAATTATCCTTTCGTCTCTTCAAGTTTAGAGATGAAAGGTTTTTTTATTTTTAATATTAATTTTAAGTATAATAATTATTTAAAATGTAATAATTAATAAATATATCAAGGAGGACTTTTAATGGGAAATTACAGTACTGCCATAGATAGAAAGTGGCAAAAAATATGGGAAGAAAAAGATTTATATAAATTTAACCCAGATAGCGATAAGGAAAAACTTTATGTTTTAGAAATGTTCTCTTATCCATCAGGTAGTCAGCTGCATGCAGGGCATTGGTTTAACTATGGGCCAGTAGATTCTTGGGCTAGATTTAAAAGAATGAAAGGATACAACGTATTCCAACCAATGGGCTTTGATGCTTTTGGACTTCCAGCTGAAAACTTTGCTATAAAAACTGGAATACATCCTCAAGATTCAACTGTTAAAAATATAAAAACAATGGAAGCACAATTAAAAGCTATGGGTGCAATGTTTAACTGGGATAACGAAGTTGTAACTTGTATGCCAGACTACTACAAATGGACTCAATGGTTATTCTTAAAACTTTATGAAAAAGGATTAGCTTATAGAAAAAAAGCTCCTGTAAACTGGTGTCCTTCTTGTAACACAGTTTTAGCTAATGAACAAGTTTTAGGAGATGGAACTTGTGAAAGATGTTCAACTGAAGTTACTAAGAAAGATTTAACTCAATGGTTCTTTAAAATAACCGATTATGCTGATGAACTTTTAGAAAAGTTAGATGGATTAGACTGGCCAGAAAAAACTGTTGCTATGCAAAAACACTGGATAGGAAAATCAACTGGTGCAGAGGTTAACTTTAAAATAAAAGATTCTGACCTTGATTTTAATGTATTTACTACAAGAGTTGATACACTTCTTGGAGTTAGCTATGTTGTTTTAGCACCTGAAAATCCACTAGTTGATAAAATAGTTACTGAAGCTCAAAAAGAAGCTGTTGAAGCTTATAAAGAAGAAGCTAAAAAACAATCTGATATAGAAAGACAATCAATTTCTAGAGAAAAAACTGGAGTATTTAGTGGTGCTTACGCTATTCACCCTCTAAACGGAAAAGAAGTTCCAATTTGGGTTGGTGATTATGTTTTAGCAACTTACGGTACTGGTGCAGTTATGGCAGTTCCAGCTCATGATGAAAGAGATTTTGCCTTTGCCACAAGGTTCAGCCTTCCAATAAAAAGAGTTATAAACTCTAAAAAAGGTGAAGAAGAACTTCCGTACTGTGAACATGGTATTTTAGTTAATTCAGGAGAATTTGATGGATTAACTACAGCTGAAGCTAAAGTTAAAATAGTTGAAAAATTAGCTGAAAATAACTTAGGTGAACAAAAAGTTAACTATAGATTAAGAGACTGGTTAGTTTCAAGACAAAGATATTGGGGAGCTCCAATTCCTGTTGTTTACTGTGAAGATTGTGGAATAGTTCCAGTTCCTGAAAGTCAATTACCAGTTGAACTTCCATATGATGTTGCATTTACTCCAGATGGAAAATCTCCACTTTCAAAATCTGAAAGCTTTGTAAATACAACTTGCCCTCATTGTGGAAAACCAGCTAAAAGAGAAACTGATACTTTAGATACATTTGTTTGCTCTTCTTGGTACTACTTAAGATACCCAGATAACAAAAATGGAAAAGAAGCTTTTGACCCTGCTATAATAAACAAAATGCTTCCTGTTGACAAATATGTTGGTGGACCAGAACATGCTTGTATGCATCTTTTATATGCTAGATTTATAACTAAAGCATTAAGGGATATGGGATACTTAAACTTTGATGAACCATTTAAATCATTAACTCACCAAGGTTTAATCTTAGGACCTGATGGACTTAAAATGAGTAAATCAAAAGGAAACACAATATCTCCTGATGACTATATAAAAGAATATGGTGCTGACGTATTTAGAATGTATCTAATGTTTGGATTTGGATACGTTGAAGGTGGAGCTTGGAGTGATGACGGAATAAAATCTGTAAATAGATTCGTTGAAAGAATTGAAAGAACTTTAGACTCAGCTAGAGAAGCTATAAATTCTAATGAAAAGAATAAAACTACTTTAGATTCTGCTGAAAAAGAACTTAACTTCTGGAGACACAACACTATAAAATCTGTTGCTACAGATACTGATAAACTTCAATTTAACACAGCTATAGCTAGAATGATGGAGCTTTTAAATGCCCTTCATAAATATATTCAAGAAGACACTAAAAACTTAAGTTTCTTAAAAGAAGTTTGCGAAGATTATATAAAACTTCTAGCACCATTTGCTCCTCACTTCTCTGAAGAACAATGGAACCTTTTTGGAAACTCAGATTCAGTATTTAACGAAAGCTATCCTGTATTTGATGAAAAAGCTTTAGTTAAAGATGAAGTTGAAATAGCTATACAAGTTAACGGAAAAATAAAAAATAAAATAATGGTAGCATCTTCTTTAGATGAAGAAGGTATAAAGGCTTCTTCCCTTGCAGATGAAAAGGTGAAGGCTGCTATTGGTGACAAAACTGTAGTTAAAGTTATTGTTATTAAAGGAAGACTTGTTAATATAGTTGTAAAATAATCTTAATTAAATTTTAATAACCTTATAAATAATAATAAATTAGTGATTTTATATATTTATTTATAAATATATAAAGCCATAATTTTAATATAACCTATAATAAGTGAAGAATAAAAATATTCTTCACTTATTTATTTAGTGATGATTTTTTATACCATATATTAACAGTATTTATTTTTATAAATAAGTATTATTTATAAAAATATTCATTAAATTATATAATGTAATGAATATAAAAATTATTTTAAGTATTATTTATAAAGGAAGTATTATTTATGAGACACATGGACCTAAATGGAATAATTGTATTTTCAATCTTAGCCGGTGGAATATGTACTTTTTTAGGTGGAATAATTAAATCATTTAATGAGGCTTATATGCTTAATTATTTTGATGAGAAAAGATATGATAAAGATAAAACATCAAAATTAGTAGGTTTAGATTTTTTAATAATTGGATTAACTGTTCTATTTCTCGCTTTTATAAGTGCTTTTATAAACCCAATTTATTATAACTTAATTGCACTAATAGATTTATCTATCCTTTTTATAGGTTGTATTATAGCCTTTTATCATCAATTTTTTGTGTGTAGAAAAAAAGATATGAATTACAAGGAGTTACATATGCGAAAAATATTTAAAATAGTATTTGGTATTATCTATTGCATAGGCACCTTTATAACACTTACCCTGAGTATTATCTTTTTATCACATTCTGATATTGTTATGAATCCAGATGCAATACTTCCCTTTCAATTATATGAACAAGCTTTTGCATTGCTCTCTTTAGGATCTATTCCCATGATTATTTCATGCTATATAGTATACTAAATCTTTGATATCAAAAATAGTTATCATTATAAAGGAAATGGACTACTTATATTTATTCCTGGTACAATTTGTGTTAGTTGTACAATTTTTATAATTAGCTTATTATTTATTGGAATGATTAATTCCTCTATGCTAAATATATAAAAAATTAAGTGATAACATAGGAAGTTACAGTATTATAAAATATCCCTTTATAGAATAAACTCAAAGCAACTTAATGCTTAGTATTAATATTTCATAAAGGGATGTATAAGAAGTAATACCTAAAATTATTATCTTACTTTAATAAAACTCTTTTAGTTTTATGTATTCTTCTAATTTTACCATAGAATTGATTTTAAATAATAATAAATTATCTTTCACAAAGTCCAAAATACTTTAACATCATATGCGTTTAACTAATTCTAATAATTTGTCTTTGAAGAGTCATTTTCCCAAAAATCAAAAGCTTTTAAAGCTTCTGTTTTATCAACAGCTTCTAAATCTAATATATTTTTGTCTTTGCAATCATTTTTAAGAAAGTTAAGTATGTGTTCATCTCTAAAGCCTATATCCCTTGCATCTTGAACAGTACAAGCATAATATACTTTAGATATATTAGCCCATATTATAGCTGACATACACATAGGACATGGCTCAGAAGTAGTATATAACTCACAACCTGATAAATCAAAAGTATTTAACTTTTTACAAGCTTCCCTTATGGCATTTACTTCACCATGTGCTGTTGGGTCATTTGTTTTAATTACTGTATTATGAGAAACCGCTATCACTTTTCCGTCTTTTACTATAGCACAACCAAAAGGTCCTCCTTCATGATTTTTCATTCCATCAATACAACTTTCAACACATAATTTCATTATTTCTTCTTTGTTCATAAATTCTTATCTTTCCTCTCTACATTTAATTGTCACTACATTATATTTTACTATATAGTTAGACTTAAAACATAACTTAAATTAAAAATATATTATTTTTATAAAATTACTTTTACCCTAATATTTTTGAATTATTACGTAGTATTTAGTAATTAATGCTTCTTTCTCCTTAAAATTCTTATAAGATTTTTAATCCTTGACTTATGAATTTAGAAGTTTGACAAGTTGATAAGATATATTACAAGATATAAAATTATTATATAAAAAATTGCTATAATACTCACTAATATTTTATAGCAATTTTTAAGGTTATTTTTTATGAGGTGAAATAATGAATGAAAATACAGCTGGACTTATAATTTGCAATTTAAAAGGAAATGAACTTTTAAAAATTGGCTCTATTACTTTAATTAAAAGAATAGTAATAACCTTTCAACAGGCTAATGTGTACCCTATTGTAATTGTTAGTAATAATAATATTGATGAACTTAAAATTAATCTTAGGTGCTTTGGAGTAATATTTTTAGAGATTAATGACTCTTCTAAATCTAATATGCTTGATTTATCAAAGGTTGGTTTTAACTATTTAGTAAATAAATGTTGTAAAGTATTGCTTACCCCTTCTATAGTTCCTATATTTAAGAAAAGTACTATAGAAAAACTTATTAATTGTGATGCTCCTATTACAGCCCCTTCATATAATCAAAAAGGTGGTCATCCCATTCTCCTTAATAAAAAGGCTATTTATGATATTTTATCCTATGAGGGAACTAGTATGAAAAATGCTATAAACAATCTAAAATATAAAAAAGAATACCTTGAAGTTAATGATGAGGGAATAATTCATAGTGCTGATGATATTGATACGATAGTTGATATTTTACCAACATACAATGAACAAATGATTCATAGTTTTGTAAAAATAAGTATTGAAAAGGAAAAATTATTTTTTGATGCAAGATCAAAACTTTTGTTTAACTTAATAAAGGAAACTAATTCTGTAAGAGTTGCTTGTAACCATATGTCTATTTCTTATAGTAAAGCTTGGAACATAATAAAAGATGTAGAAAAAGCTTTAGGTTATGCAGTTGTTCAGAGAAAGCAAGGGGGAAACCATGGTGGAAAGACTGTCTTAAATGAGAGGGGACTAAGTTTCTTAAAAGCTTATTCTGAATTTGAGAAATCTATTAATAAATTTTCTAAAACTCAATTTCAAAAAATTTTTATAGACAATAATATTATTTAATCAATAATATCTAACTTCTCCTCCTTAAGCTAGATGATGATAATTCATCATAGCAAGTACTTTTCATAAAGAAGTTGATAGAAAAATTCTACTCCTATACAATTTTATATATAAGTAAATTTTAAAAATTAATATAAGTTAATCCTATTTTATATAGGATAACTCCTGGCAATATATTAATAAATACATATATTCTACATAATAAGTTAAGTGTTAATCTTACTAAATACACCAATATAAAATTTAAACTAGGGGGAGAAAAAATGTATAAATTAATAGTAAACGGTAAAGAAGTTGAAGGAAAAAAAGATAAATCTCTTTTAAGATTCTTAAGAGATGACCTTCATATAACATCTGCAAAGGATGGTTGTAGTGAAGGTGCTTGCGGTACTTGTACCGTAATTGTTGATGGTAAAGCTGTAAAAGCATGTACTCGTAAGCTATCAAAAATTGAAGGCAGTAATATAATCACAGTTGAAGGACTAACAGAAAGAGAAAAAGAAGTTTATGAACATTGCTTTGCAGAAGCTGGAGCTGTTCAATGCGGATTTTGTATACCTGGTATGATAATGTCTGCAAAAGCTTTACTTGATGTAAATTTAAATCCTACCATTGCTGATGTAAAAAAGGCTATAAGAGGAAATATCTGTAGATGTACTGGATATAAAAAAATTGAAGAAGCAATACTTATGTGTGCAGACTTCTTTAGAGAAAATAAAGAAATTCCAGCACCTCCTACAACTCTTAAAATGAATGAAAGATTTAAAAGACCAGATGCCGCTGAAAAAGTAAATGGTACAGGAATCTATGTGGATGATATGTACTTAGATGGTATGATATTTGCTAAAGGAGTTCGCCTTAATGTTCCTAGAGCTTTAATAAATAGTATAGATATATCTGAAGCCTTAAAACATCCAAATTGTGTTAAAATTTTATTAAAAGAAGACGTTCCAAATAATAAAATAGGTCATATAAAACAAGATTGGGATGTAATCATGGGTGCTGGAGATACAACAAGATATGTAGGAGATGTTTTAGCTCTTGTAGCATCTGACGATTCAGACAAGTTAGATGAAATATGTAAACTTGTAAAGATTGACTATACTGAGCTTAAACCTTTAACAACTCCTTTTGAAGCCTTAAAGGGAGATGCACCTCTTATTCATGAAGATGGAAATATTATGAGCCGTGCAAATCTTGTAAGAGGTAATGCTGATGAAGCTATTAAAAACTCTAAGTATGTAGTTACAAGAAAATATAAAACTCCATGGCAAGAACATGGATTTATGGAACCTGAATGTGCTATTGCTGTTCCTGAAGGAAGTGATGGTCTTAAACTATATACAACATCTCAATCAGTATATGATGAGCAAAGAGAAATAGCTACAATGCTTAAAATTTCTCCTGAAAAAGTACATAGCCATGCTCAATTAGTTGGTGGTGGTTTTGGTGGAAAAGAAGATATGAGTGTTCAACATCATGCTGCACTTATGGCTTGGATAACTAAAAAACCAGTTAAAGTTAAATTTACAAGACAAGAAAGTTTAGATTACCATGTAAAACGTCATCCAATGGAAATGGAATTTACAACTGCATGTGATGAAAATGGATATCTAACAGCTATGAAAGGTTTGATTATAGCAGATACTGGTGCTTATGCATCCCTTGGTGGACCAGTTTTACACAGGGCATGTACTCATGCAGCAGGACCATATAACTATCAAAACATAGATATATTTGGAATGTCTGTTTACACCAACAATGTTGTAGGTGGAGCATTTAGAGGATTTGGTGTTACTCAATCCTGTTTTGCAACTGAAAATAATATTAACCTCCTAGCTGAAATGGTTGGAATTTCTCCATGGGAATTTAGATATAGAAATGCTATAAGACCTGGTCAAATACTTCCAAATGCCCAAGTAGCTGATGAATCAGTTGCAATGGTAGAATGTTTAGAAGCAGTTAAAGAAGCTTTTGAATCAAGCCCTTATGCTGGTATTGCTTGTGCCTTTAAAAACAGTGGTACAGGAATGGGTAAAATGGATATTGGTCGTGTTAAATTATCAATTGAAGACGGCAGAGTTCATGTTAGAACATCAGCAGCATGTATGGGACAAGGAATTGCTATGATGTGTGGAACAATAATTTGTGATGTTACAGGATTAGATCCAGCATTATTACTTCATGAACATGCAGATACAGTTAGAACTCCAGACTCAGGAACTTCAACTGCATCAAGACAAACAGTTGTAACTGGTGAGGCTACAAGACGTGTTGCTGAAAAACTTAAAGCAGAGCTAGACAAAGGATTAACTATAAAAGACTTAGAAGGTAAAGAGTTTTACGGTGAATACTCAGCACAAACTGATCCATTAGGCGCAATAAAAGATAATCCAATTAGCCACGTAAGTTATAGCTATGGCTGCCAAGTTGTAATTTTAAATGAAGAAGGAAAATGTGAAAAAGTAGTTGCAGCTTATGATGTTGGAACACCTGTAAATATTCAATCTGTTGAAGGACAAATTGAAGGTGGTATACTTATGGGACTTGGTTACGCAATGACTGAGGAATTTAAATGTGAAGATGGTATGCCAAAAACAAAACTTGGTACTTTAGGATTAATAAGAGCAACAGACGCTCCAGAACTTGAAATTAAATTAGTACAAGCCAAAGGAGCTATTCCACAAGCATTAGGTGCAAAAGGTGTTGGAGAACTTTGTATGATACCAACAGGTCCTGCCTGCTCTCATGCATACTATAGATTAGACGGTAAGTTTAGACAAGAAATGCCACTTAGAGAAACTTATTATAAAAAGAAAAAATAATCATTAAATTAAATTGCATTTAAAATTAATATGGATTTTAGATAGATTGTGCTGTCACCTTAAATAGTATTTAAGATAATATCCATCTTTACCTAAAATCCATATTTTTAAAACATGTATTAAAAGGTTGTATGTAAGTAATTTCTACTTTAATAATAGTCATAAATAGTATATTTATAGAACCTAAAAGCCAATAAATTTTAATAATTTGAGGTTATAATATGAATATAAACGGATTAATATTAGTTGCAGGTCTTTCAAGTCGCATGAAGGATTTTAAACCTCTAATGGATTTAGATGGGAAGCCAGTTATTTTTCATACAATAGATAGTATGTTAAATGCTAATGTAAATAAAATAGTATTAGTACTAGGATATAGGGGTTCTGATATAGAAAAGATAGTTTCTAGTTTCTATGACACTAATAAAATAATTTTTATTTATAATTCTAATTTTAGAACTAGTGATATGTTAGCTTCTATTAAGATAGGATTAAAGGTCATGCCACAATGTGATGCATTTTATCTTTTACCAGGAGATATGCCTGTGGTTTCTAATGAAGTTTTCTTAAGCCTTGCTAAATGTATACAAGGGCGTAAAAGACTAATTGCATTTCCATCATTAAATGGATATAGAAAGCATCCACCTTTAATAACTGGGGACTTAATAGAAGATATCTTAAGTTTTGATAAAGATGGTGGACTAAGAAAATTTTTTGAAACAATAACCTCTAATATTTTAACTGTAAAAACCAATGATATTGGCTGTAGCCTTGACTTAGACACACAAGATGATTTTAAAAATATGAAAAAGTATCTACATAAAAGTTGATTTACATAATTAAAGTTCATTTACAATAATACTGATTATAAAAATAAAAAAGAGCTATTAAAAGTTAAAATAGCTCTTTTTTATTTATAATACATATAATACATATTAATTTAGTTTTTACTTACATTAATTTTTCTGTGCTCTAATTTTCCATTATTTTTTATTAATAATATTTCTGATAATATTTCTACTGCAATTTCCTCTGGTGTTCCATTAGAGAAATTTAGTCCTATTGGAGAATAAACTTTTTCAAATAATTTTTCATCTACCCCTTCTTCTAAAAGTTTATGCACAACTTGTCCAACTTTTCCTTTGCTTCCTACCATCCCTATGTATTTTACATTCATGCCTATGAATTCTCTTAAGGCCTCTAAATCCACTCTGTGCCCTCTTGATGCTATTACAACATAAGTATTATCTGTTATAGTTAAAGCTCTTATATTATTCACAACATCTCCTGTTATAACATCTAAGTCATTAATCTTTTCATAATCATCTCTATCATCTAAAACTGTTATTTCAAAGTCTAAATGACTAGCCATAAACGTAAGCTCACGTCCTATATGCCCAGCCCCTACTACAATTAACCTATTTGGCACTTTAAACACCTTTATAAAGCCTTTTACACTTCCGCCACAAGCTAACTCAAGTTCATCATTTGGACCCATTCCATAAGCAAAATTTCTACTTTTACCTGTTTTTATTAACTCTCTAGCTTCATTTATGACCTTAAACTCTACTATTCCCCCACCGATACTTCCTAATATATCTTTCTCAAACACTGCCATTATTGATCCAACTTTCCTTGGCGTAGAACCAATTGACTCAGTTATTGTTACTAATGCACCTTCTTCTCCCTTTAATACTCTCTTTTCAATTTCTTCTAATATCTTATAATCCATAAACTCACCTTTTAAAACTCTAAATTAATATAAGTTTTATCTTTTCCTTTCTTTTGTACTATAAATAAAATCAAATCAAATTGCTAAGTAAAAGTTCATAATCTTCTTTAGTATCCATATCAAAAAATAGTCTATAATTATTTACTCTAACCCTTTTTATAAGACTCTCATTATTTTTAAGAACATCCATTACCCCATCTTCCCCTTTAAGATTTAGAAGCTCTCCATATAAACCCTTTGGAAAAATTATTGGTTTTCCAATAGTCCTATTTACATAAGGAACTAAGATATTATCTTTATTTTGGATAAACTCACACCAAAGGTTTAGTATACTATCTGAATCCACGAAGGGTTGATCTCCAACTAAGAACATAGTTCCATCACTTTCTCCAAGTATCATTAGCCCTAAATGTATAGATGTAGACTTTCCATATTTATAGTTAGGATTAAATATGGTTTTTACATTATATTTAGCTAATATTTCTTCAACTTCTCTATCCTTCACTACTACTAGTACATTTTTAAAACAATTTGCCTTTAAGACAGCTAAAACTACCCTTTCTATTACTGTTTTACCCTCATAATCTAATAAAAGTTTATTAGATCCCATTCTTTTACTAAGACCTGATCCTAAAATTACAGCATCAACATCTATCATAGAAAAACTTCCTCCCCCTTTATATCTACAAAATATTATTAAGTAAGAAATTAACTCTTATAATATCTTAATAATTTATAACCCTTTAAAGGAATTTCTTTTAATATACTTACCCCTTGGCGTAGTTACAGCTAATTTATTATCTTTAACTATATTTTCCCCTCTTAAAAAAACATAATCTATATTGCAGTCTATTTTATATCCATCATAAGGTGTATAATCTAAATTTTGATGTTGGTTTTCCTTCGTTATTATAAAAGTTTTATTAGGATTTAAAACAACTAAATCAGCATCACTGCCACACTTTATTATTCCCTTTTTAGGATACATTCCAAACATTTTAGCTGCATTAGTTGATACAATTTCACTTAATTTATTTATAGAAAATCTCTTTTCAACTACTCCATATTGATACATTAAGAGAATCCTATGTTCAACCCCTGGGCCCCCATTTGGAATTTTACTAAAATCATTTATCCCATTCTTTTTTTGGTCATAGGTAAAAGAACAGTGATCGGTTCCTATTATTTCTATATTTTCCCTCTCTATGCCCTTCCAAAGAACTTCATTATCATCTTTGTTTCTAAGAGGTGGAGACATTACATATTTAGCACCATTAAAACTATCTTCCTTTGTTCCCTCATACTTTGATTTATCTAAAAGCAAATACTGAGGACATGTTTCTAAATATATATTAATCCCATCTTCCCTAGCTTTAAGTGCTTCTTTATATCCTTCTTTACTACTTAAATGAACAATGTAAATAGGCGCTTTAGCAACCTTTGCTATTTTGCTTACTCTTGAAATAGCCTCTGCCTCTAAAATACTTGGCCTTGACTTTTCATGGTATTTAGGCTCTACTAAACCGTTTTTTATATTTTCTTTTACTAATTCATCTATAATATCTCCATTTTCGCAGTGAAATCCTATAATACCATTAATCTCTCTACTTCTTTTTAATGCCTCATATATCTCAGAGTCATTTACTTGTAATGTTCCTTTATAGGCCATATACATCTTAAAAGAACTTATTCCGTTTTTAATCATATTTTCCATTGACTTAGAAGTTTGTTCATTCCAATCTGTTATAGCCATATGAAATCCATAATCACAAAAAGATACATTATAAGCTTTTTTATGCCATACATCTAATGCTTCTTCTAATGTTTTCCCCTTATCTTGAGTTGCAAAATCAAGTATAGTTGTAGTTCCACCAGCAATTGCTGCTAAAGTTCCTGTTTTAAAATCATCTGCTGTAAGTGGAGCCCCTGTTCCTAAATAAAAATGGGTATGTGTTTCTATTCCTCCTGGAAGTATATAAGACCCTTTTACATTTATAATTTCGTCATCTTTTTCAGCCTTAATATTTTTACCTATAGCTTGTATTATTCCATCTTCTAATCTAATATCAGCTTCTACAGTTTCCTTAGGAGTTACTATTTTTCCTCCTGATAATATAGTCCCCATTTTTCTCTCCTTCTTTCACTATTATTATATTTAATTGATGATTATTAGATAAGATAATTAAGTATCCTCTTTACTTTATATAAAATCAATATTTAAAATCTAGACCATAGTTTACTAGAAACCTCTCTAGATTTTCTAAATATTTCTTTTTCATCTAAGTTTAATAATACTCTATCTTTCATAATTACTTTCCCATTTATTATAGTTGTTAAAGTATTTTTTCCATTAACTCCAAATACCAAATGTGAATTTATATTACTATTATTCATAGGTGTTAATGGGTCATATTCCACAACAATAATATCTGCTGTAGCTCCTTTTTCTAATACACCGAGCTTAGTTTTAAAATGTCTTGATGCTATATTTTTATTATTTGCAAAGAACATTAATGGAACCTCACTCCAAGCAACATTTGAATCACATAAATTATGCTTATGAATTATATTGCAAACCTTCATTGATTCAAACATATCACTAGTGTATCCATCTGTTCCAAGTCCTACATTTATTCCTCTTTTTATCATTTCAATTACTGGTGCACAACCAACAGCATTTCCCATATTAGATTCTGGATTGTTAACAACATTTGTTTTAGTTTCTTTTAAGATATCCATTTCCCTTGAATTAATATGAATATTATGTACTGATAAAGTTTTATCTCCTAAGATATTAAAATCCATAAGCCTTTCAACCACTCTTTTTCCATGCTCTTTTAAACAAGCATATAAATCCTCTATTCCTTCTGCTGTATGAACATGATATCCGGCATCTAAACTTTCCATTTCCTTCGCACATTTTTCTAAGGTTTTATCACTAAGAGTAAACTGAGCGTGGAGACCAAACATAGCTCCCACCATATTTGAAGTATCCTTTGATGCATATTTTATAAAATCTATATTCTCTTTAATTCCTGCATCTGCTATAGCCTCTCCATCTCTATCTGATGTTTCATAGCAAAAGGAGCCTCTAATTCCAATTTCCTTTGCAACATCTGCTAAAGTAAATAAACTATTCTCTATTGCATAAGGACTTGCATGGTGATCAAAAACTGTAGTTACACCATTTTTTACACAATCAATAAGGGTTGTGTAGCCACTATATTTAACATCTTCTAAGGTTAACTTTTTATCTATTTTCCACCAAAGATTTTCAAGTATATCAACAAGATTTTTAGCTGGTGGATTATTTAGATTTAACCCTCTTGCAAAAGCACTATATATGTGGTGATGAGTATTTATAAGCCCTGGCATTATTAAATTACCTTTAGCATCAATAAATTCACTATCTTTATATGTATTTTTTATTTCATCAGTGCTACCAACTGCTATTATCTTACTATTATCTATTGCTACAGCACCGTTTTCTATAAATGTATTTTTATCATCTCGTGTTACTACAACACCATTTCCTACAATAATCATGAAAAACCTCCAAATATTTAATAAGTATTTTAATTATCTTAATTTTATATATTAAAACTTATAATATGAACAAAGCACATTTTGTAAAATATTAAAAGGGCTATATAATTAATAATAAATTCATAAGATTATTAAAAATTTATAGCCATTTTTAATAGAAATAATAAATAAATTACACTTATTTTTATCGCAATTAACATGCCAAAAAATACGATATTCTTATAAGTTTTTTTTTAAACTCTTATTAATTTCCTATATTTCACCCCAACTTACAACGTTTTTATTCTATAAATAACAAAAACTGATTATATAAATAATAATAATTTATCATTTATATAATAATTTATCAAAATGATAAATTAAAAATAACTATATATTTTGATATATTCTATATATATTTATTAAGATATCATATTGATAATGTGTTTATGAATTTAACTTAAATGAATTGTTAATATAAATAAAAAAATAAAATCCTTCTTTGGTTTTAGCCAAAGAAGGATACTATATTAATTAATTCTTTTTGCGCCTTTTTTAAATTTAGCTGCTAAAACAAGAACTATAAATGCTAGGAAAACATTAAACCATTGTGTACCTAGTATAAATATATTAACATTATCTATTGTCATATTTATAGCAACACAAGCTAGTCCTATAGTTAATATGGTCCAGAATTGAAGATTCATACCATCTGAATTTTTATTCTTAATTAATCTAATTATTTGTGGAAAATATGCATAAACTAATGTGCAACATCCAAGTACTTGAGCTAAATTTCCCCAAAAATACATACTCATTAAAAACATCTCCTTTATCTAAAAAATTATTATACTTTTGCCCTATCTTTCTCTTTTATCTTTAATACAACTATTATAACAGTAACAACTATTGCTAAACCTACATTAAATGTCTGAGTAATAAGTTGAACCATAGGTAGTTGATTTATAAATTGGTTTACACCTACACAAAAGATTCCAAAAGTCATTATAACCCAGTATTGAATACTATTGTTTCCAGCACTCTTTGTTTTTAATAAAGTATATATTTGAGGTAAATATCCATAGGCTAGTAAAACACCACCTATAGCGTTTATAATTGTTCCAACTTCATGTATACCACTCATATAGCACCCTTGCCTCTAATCCTAATGATAAACCTTTATTAAATTACATATTGTTTAAATTCACAATAAAGCGTTTAGGCCTAGGATCAGAACATATTAGAGGCAAGTCCCTCCCCTCGTATTGAAATATATATTCTATGGTTGTAATATTTTAATTTTAATTATATAATTATCTTTCGTATTGAATTTTTATTTATTTTTTGAAATACATATTAAATTTATTATTCCAATGAAATTTAAAAAAACTTCATTGGATTTTTTTATTTTATAAGATTATATTATTTACAAGCTATAACTTCTATTTCAACTAAAGCATCTTTTGGAAGTTTTCCAACTTGGAAACAAGCTCTTGCTGGACAATCTTTTGTAAAGTATGTTCCATAAACTTCATTAACAGCAGCAAAATCATTTATATCTTTTAATAATACTGTTGTTTTTAAAACTTGATCCATTGATGAACCAGCTTCTTCTAATATAGCCTTTACATTATCTAATGAAGCTTTAGTAGCTGCTTTTATTTCAGTTGCTAATTCTCCTGTGCTCATATCTATTGGAAGTTGTCCTGATACAAATATTAAATTTCCACATTCAGTTCCTTGTGAGTATGGTCCTATAGCACCTGGTGCATTTTTAGTATTGATTATTTTTTTCATTTTAAATTCCTCCTAGATTTTATGTATTTATATAATCCTTAACAACTAATATCATCATCTTTAAACTAAATATTATTTTATTAAGGTTTTTTATAAGCTTATTTTTAATATTAAAATTTTAAATATATGGTATTTCTAAAGCATGTTTTGGACATCTTGTTACACATAATCCACATTCAAAACATTTATCTGAATTTATTTCTAATTTATCAGTTATTGATATAGCATCATAAACACAGCTTGTTATACAAACTTTACACTTAACACACTTATTATGATCTACTGTTGGAATTTCTCTTTTTTCAGTTTTGAAAGTTCTGTCTGCTTCCTTTTTATGAGCAAGTCCAATTATTTCCTTAACATCTTTATATCCATGACTGTCTAAGAATTCATTTAATTCTTTAGCTATTTTCCCATAAATTCCAGGTCCTTTTAATATAGCTTCTGTACAAACTTGTACAGCTGATGCTCCTGCCATTAGCATTTCTGCAGCATCCTTACCTGATGTTACTCCACCTACACCTATTATTGGAATATTTACTTCTCTTGAAGCATCAAATATATTTCTTATAGCAAGTGGTCTTATTGAAGCACCTGATAACCATCCATAACCTGTTTTACTACCCATTATTGGATATCCAGTCTCAGTATCTATAGCCATACATGGTCCAAAAGAATTAATCATAACAAGACCATCAGCACCAGCCTCTTCTAAAGCTTTAGCTATAACATGTATATCTGTATGAGGACTCATTTTCATAAATACAGGACAATCTAAAATTTCTTTAGCAGCTTTCATAGCATTAACTATTGGTGCTACATCTGTTCCAACATAGTGAGTTGAAAGTTCAACTGCATCTGCAAAAGGTTTTACAAGTGGTGCAACCTTTCTTATTTGGTCTTCTGTATAACCCATACTTACAATTACAGGAAGTCCTGCCTCTTTTAATCTTGGATATTCATTTTCCACCCAATGTTCTACAGTTAATTCTGACCATAATTCAGTATTTAAAAATCCGCTATTAGTTTGTGCCATACATGGTCTTGGAACATCTGCCGCTTTTTCTGAAACTGTTTTTGTACAAATACCACCAAGTCCTAAGCTAACAGCTTTAAGTATAAGATCAGCATCTCTTGCCCCAGGACCTGCTGCTGTCATTATTGGATTTTTAAATTCCATTCCTAATATATTTACCTTTAAATTTGCCATGTTAAATTCCTCCTAACATATCTTAAGATTATAACTTTGTACAGAGAACTTTTTAATGTTACTTGCTATCTTAATAATTTATTTAAATATATATAGATAATTTTTAAATTATCTATATTTTATTTTCATTAACTTACTTTTTTCTTATAACCTTCCCAGCTAAAATTTTATGATACTTTCCTTCCTCTAAAACTACATTACCATTTATTATTACGTAGTCTATTCCCTCAGGAAACTGCATTGAATCTACAAATGTTCCCTTATCTATAACTGTGTCTTGATTAAAGATTACTATATCAGCAAAATTTCCAACTTCTAAGCTACCTCTATTTTTTATATCCATAGAACTTGTAGCCTTTTTACTCATTTTATGAACAGCTTCTTCTAAAGTTAAAACCTTTTGCTCTCTAACATATCTTCCAAGGACCCTAGGAAATGATCCGTATGCTCTTGGATGTGGTTTTCCAGATAAAAGTCCATCTGTACAAACATTTTGTTCTGGTCTTTTTAAGAATTTTATTACATGCTCTTCTTTTCCATAAAAGTCAACCATTCCAACGGCATTTTCTTCATCTCGAAGGAGATCAAAGGTAGCATCTAAAGGATCTATACCACGCATTTTTCCTATTTCTAAAAGACTTTTGCCAACAACATCTTTATTCTTATCAGTTTTAACACTTGTTACAAATATTTGGTCTATTCCAGCAAACTCAATGAAGTTATCCCATCCTGGAATTCCATTTTCTATATCTTTTTTCATTCTTTCTCTACATTCTTTGTCATTTAATCTCTTTATAAGATTATCTGTTCCACCATCATGTGCCCAAGGTGGAAGAACTACTCCAAGCATTGTACTTCCAGCTGCATAAGGATATTGATCATAAGTTATTCTTAGTC